>CAYYUU010000060.1:0-14430 GCA_964474955.1 uncultured Alcaligenaceae bacterium
CAATCACTGGTCATTGGATCTGGGGCGGAGGTTGGCTTCAGAAGTTGGGATTCTGGGACTTTGCCGGTTCGACGGTCGTTCACTCGGTTGGTGGTTGGGCGGGTCTCGCGGGAATCTTGTTGCTCGGGCCACGGCTTGGAAAGTATCGATCGGATGGAAAGGTGCAACCCATCCCGGGTCACAGCATGGCGTTGGCGTTTCTCGGTGGGATGATACTTTGGCTCGGTTGGTTTGGATTTAATCCGGGCAGCACGATGGCGGCGTTGCCGAAGGACATCAGTCACATCGTCGTGACGACGAACATGGCTGCGGCTGCGGGTGGAATTGCGGCGACGGTCACGGCCTGGGTGATGCTCGGCAAACCCGATTTCTCGATGACCGTCAACGGAGTGTTGGCGGGGTTGGTGGCGGTGACTGCTCCGTGTGCGTTCGTGACTGTTCCGGCTGCTGCGTTCATTGGGCTTGTCGGCGGTGTGCTTGTTGTGTTTGCCGTCATCTTCTTTGATCGCATTCAAGTCGACGATCCGGTGGGGGCCCTTTCGGTCCACCTGGTTAACGGAATCTGGGGGACTCTTGCGGTGGGGCTGTTCTCGAATCCGAATGCAGTTGGGTTCGCTGGGGGAGATACTGGCCCGAATCCTGGGTTGTTCGTGACCGGCAGTGCGACGCAACTCGGAATCCAAATCGTGGGGATCGTGGCCGTTGGTGCGTTCACGTTCGTCGGTTCCTTTGTCGTTTGGTTTGTGCTAAAGACGGCGCTTGGCATTCGGGTCGAGCGAAATGTGGAGCTTGCTGGTCTCGACGTGACAGAGATGGGAATGGAAGCGTACAACGGTTTCCAAGTCGCCGATCCGACCGAACACACGATTCCTTTGCAAGAGCCTCGCGCAGCAAAGATTCCCCCAAGTGGTCAACGGTTTTCCGTGGTCGTCAAGGGTGTACACAACGGAGAATTGATGCAGGCCTGGTCGGAGTTGTGCAAGCCAAGCGACACGCCTCCACCGCAAGAATTTAAGGCAATCTATCCCTATATGACGACCGTTTCGGAGAATACGTTCCGATTCCGTGGCGGAGATCCGGAGACGATTCGGGGCTGTGTTGAGAAATTGTTCGAGGGGCGGTTGACGGCTCCGATCGACGTCGAGATTGTGCGTCCTGCTTGAGTAAGCTCCGCGAGACGGCAGTAACAACATCATCAAAAGGTAGGAGTATGGTTCATGAAGATGATAGTGGCCGTGATCCGACACGAGCAACTCGAGCAAGTGCAAGCGGCTCTGAATGAACGCGAGATTTACCTCATGACGGTCAGTGAGGTGCGTGGATGCGGTCAACAACGTGGATTCACGGAAGTGTATCGTGGGGCAGAATATCAAGTGCGATTGCTCCCGAAGCTCAAGCTCGAAATCGCCGTGAATGATGCCTTCGTCGATGCGGCCGTCGAAGCCATCGTCCACGCGGCCCGGACGGAAGAAACCGGACAAATCGGAGACGGGAAAATCTTCGTCTTTTCGCTGGAGGATTGTGTGCGTATCCGGACGGGCGAAAGTGGTCCACAGGCGATTGGGCCGTGAGATAAGCGAGCGAGTCGAGCTGCCGCACTCCAAAACATACCAACCCGAAGCGCAAGCGAGGAACTCTTACACCAACCCCAAGCGCAAGCGAGGAAACCGAAAATACTAAAGCGGCAGCTCGCTGCCGCACTCCAAAACATACCAACCTGAAGCGCAAGCGAGGAAAAACAAACTACCAAAGCAGCAGTTAGACACGCACTCCAAAACAAAAACTAAAACAAGCGTCTTTTCGCTCCGCGAAAGGCGACACTACGAAACAAAGACAAAAACCCGGAGAACAGCTCGTTTTCTGGGCCTTGTGGCCAGGAAGGCGCAGAAAAAATATCTTGAAGCTAAATATGTCATTCCGAGAATGAATGCCCCGCGCGTCTCACTTCGCCCAGGACGATGCGGCCTGTCCGGACAATGTTTTCTTTTTGCATCCGAGTCTTGCCGAATCGACCCGAAGTTGTTCTCGGGTGCGTTGGCAGGCTAGAACCCTCATCTTCTACCTCTCCGCGGGATGATCCATTGTTTCGTTCGGGAGGCAGGAAGCGAACAAATGGAGACTTTCGACAGTGGCAAGCAAAGCAATCCAGGACGTCCTCGCCATGATCCGGGAGCAAGAGGTCAAAGCCGTGGACCTGCGGTTCATGGACTTCCCCGGCATGTCGCAGCACTTCACGATTCCCGCCGGGACGCTCAAAGAAGACGTTTTCGAAGAAGGGCTCGGGTTCGATGGGTCGAGTATTCGCGGGTGGCAGGCGATCAACGAGTCGGACATGATCGTCGTGCCGGTGGCCGAGACGGCGTTCATCGACCCTTTCACGCCCGAGAGTCAATCGACGCTCACGATGATTTGTAACATCCACGACCCACTCACCCGTGAGCCATACAGTCGTGACCCGCGCAACATCGCCCAGAAGGCCGTGAACTTCATGAAGAACAGCGGGATCGCCGACACGGCGTTTTTCGGTCCCGAACTGGAGTTCTTCGTGTTCGACGACGTCCGGTACAACCAGACTCCCAACACCGGTTACTACTACGTCGATAGCCAAGAGGGGGCATGGAACACGGGTCGGGAAGAAGTTGGCGGAAACTTGGCGTACAAGCTCCGCTACAAGGAGGGATATTTTCCTGTTCCGCCGTCCGACAGTATGCAAAACATCCGGACCGAGATGATGCTCACCATGATCCAGTGTGGGCTCGAGATCGAAACGCACCACCACGAGGTCGCCACCGGTGGTCAGGGCGAAATCGACATGCGTTTTGATGAACTGGTCCAAATGGCCGACAAGGTCGTCAAGTACAAATACATCGTCAAGAACGTGGCTCACAAACACGGCAAGACGGCGACGTTCATGCCCAAGCCGATCTTCGCCGACAACGGTTCGGGGATGCACGTCCACAGTTCGTTGTGGAAAGACGGCAAGAACTTGTTCTACAGCAGCGGTGCTCCGTACGCGAACTTCTCGGACATCGGTCGATATGCCATCGGAGGGTTGCTCAGACACGCTCCGGCTGTGTGTGCCTTCACGAACCCGACGACCAACAGCTACAAACGTTTGGTGCCCGGCTACGAGGCTCCTGTGAACCTCGCGTACAGCCGACGGAACCGGTCGGCGTCAGTTCGAATTCCCGTCTACTCCCAGAGCGAGAAGTCGACGCGGATGGAGTTCCGTTGTCCTGACCCGTCGAGCAACCCATATCTCGCCTTTGCCGCGATGTTGATGGCCATGCTCGATGGCGTAAAGAACAAAATCGATCCTGGGCAGCCTCTCGACAAGGACATCTACGACCTCAAGCCGGAGGAACTCGCGGAAGTGCCGAAGACTCCGGGTTCGCTCGACGAGGCGCTCGATGCTCTGGCGAAAGACAGAGAGTTTTTGCTCCAGGGGGACGTCTTTACGGCCGACGTTGTCGAGAAGTGGATCGAGGATAAGCGAGAGAAAGAAGCCGACGCAGTCCGACTCCGTCCGCATCCGTATGAGTTCATGCTGTACTTCGATATTTAGTGGTTGAGAGTTGAGGGTTGAGGGACAGAAAAGTCTCAACCCTCGACCCTCAACCCTCAACCCGTTATGGTCCTGGAACTGCCCTCTCAATCCGGCGGATCAGGTCTGCGACCTCGTTTAACAATTCGCTGATCAGTTCGATATCTTGTTCGTCGTCGATGGCCGATTCGATGAGCTTGGCTGTTTCGCTGAGTGCGGGGTAACCATACATCCCACTCGAAGATTTCATTTGGTGGGCGAGGGCGCGGATCGCCTCGCGATTCCCCGCGCTGAGGTGCTCGCGAAATTGGTTCATCATGTTCGGAAGGTTCTGCACGTATTGGCAGAGCAACGGCAAGAACTTTGTGTCTCCGGCTTGCGTGGAATAGATCACCTCGGGTAGCGGCGGAGTGAACGATTCGTACGGACCGGCCTCTTGGTCGGGGCCACTTTGGGAGAGAAGGAGTCGTTCGAGGGTATTCCGCAGGACCGGAACTGCGATGGGCTTGGTCAAGTAGTCCGAGCAACCTGCGCGGATGCAGCGTTCGCGGTCTCCCGAGAGAGCGTGTGCGGTCAGTGCAACGATGGGCTTGTCGTAATGGTGATTTCGGAGGCAGCTGGCCGCGCCGTATCCATCGAGTTTTGGCATGGCCATGTCCATCAGAACCAAATCGTGGTTGCCACCGAGTGCCTTCTCGACGGCGACTTCGCCGTTGCTGGCCAGATCGACTTCACATCCCAGTTTCTCCAGGTGGTAAGTGAGGACTCGTTGATTGTCCTCGCTGTCGTCGGCGAGCAGTATTTTGCGCCCGGTCAGCGATCTGGGAAGTGGCGGGAGGCCGTCTCCGAATCCCACGGTTCCGCGGGACCGTGGGAAGTCTTCGCTGCCAGGTTGGAGTTCGTCGGGCGATACCCAAGTCACGGGTCCCTCGCATCGAACCGGAATTTCCAAAGTGAAGCGGCTTCCCTTGTCGAGTTCGCTCTTGACGTGGATGTCTCCGCCCAGGAGCGTCGCGAGTTGTTTGGAGATGCTCAGGCCCAGGCCGGTTCCGCCAAAGTTTTTTGTGGTCGAAGCGTCGCCTTGTTCGAAAGGTCGGAACAGCCGAGACATCTGTTCGGGCGTCATTCCGATCCCCTCGTCCTCGACTTCGAAGCAGAGCCAATCGCACGACGTTCCGTCTTCCTCGCTTGGTCGATCCTTCTCGGCGAGGAGGCGAACTTCGATTTTTTTTCCTGGTGGCGTGAACTTGATTGCGTTGTTGACCAGGTTGACGAGAATCTGACGGAGTCGAAGCGGGTCGACGAGGATCTCGCTCGGGAGTGGACCAGCAGGCGTGACTTGGAGTTCGACTCCCTTCTCGGTCGCGCGGATCATGAGCGTCGAAGTGGCGTCCAACACGATTTGCCACGGCGAGCAGGGAGATAGTTCCAGGTCGAGTTTTCCGGCTTCGATTTTCGTCAGGTCCAGGACGTCGCTGATCAAGAGGAGCAAGTGGTTGCCGTTGCGGCGCATCGAGTGCAGCAAGCTGGCGACTTTCTCCGGTGGCAGGGCCGGGTCGAGTAACATCTCGGCGTAGCCGAGGATCGCAGTCATGGGCGTCCGAACTTCGTGGCTGATGTTGGCCAGGAAGTCGGTCTTGGCTTTACTCGCGGCGTTGGCCGCGACGAGGGCTTCCTGCAATTCGGCTTCGTGCTTTTTCTTGGCCCGGAGGTCCCGAATGACCGTCGCCAGACAAACCGGGGGTGCCCCGCCCCGCACTGCTGCGGGGTGGTCGAGTTGCGGTGGCGCGTTGTCTGCCGCTCCGCCGGCTCCCCGCTGCTGCGCAGCAAAAGCCGGCTCCCCGCACTGCTGCGGGGGCAACGACTCGTTTTGGGCGGACAACTGAACGGTCCAGATGATTTGTTCGACGGGAATGTTCTCGCCCGTTTGGAAATGTCGTAGTTCGTTCTCTCCCCACCACTTTCCCTCTTGGCCCACGAGAGGAAGGATCACGTCTTGCATGTGGGCGGCGTGGTACCCATCGAAGTAGTCGGGTATCTTGGTGGCCAGCGCGGCCTTTGGACCTGCCAATCCGATCATCTTCCTGCCGGCCGGATTGATGTAGAGTACTTCCCCTTCTAACGTCGCCATCCCGATGAACTCGGTGCTGTTTTCGACGAGCGCGAAAAACTTTTCACGCTCGGCCTCGGCCTTCTTCCGCTCGGTGATGTCGATCGAAGAGACGATGACGTTGGACAGGTCCAACGTGCCGTTTTCTTCGGCAACGACCAGCCGAATGAGCTGATCGATCCAATTTCCGCGAATCGTTTGGCTCCTCGATTCGAACTCGATCGTGGATTTTCCGTTCCAAAGCTGGACCAACCCAAATCCGATTCCTTCGTGGGTGTGGGTGGCTAGGATTTGGTCGACGTTCGCCTCCAGCTGTTCGGGGCTTTCGGCCTCGACTTGGAGCAGGGCGGCGTTGTTCATGTCGCGAATTTTCACACGACGCAGTACCTCCGAGATGATCTCGGGACGATCCGTCAGGTATGCCCGCAAGTCCTCCACGCCTTCGTTTCGCAGGTCCTGCATCAACTCCCCAATGCCCGAAAAGTCCTCCTCCCAAATGGCAATCGGGCACCACTCGAAGAGGTGACGGTATTTTTGTTGTTCGGCCTTGAGTTTTTCCTGCGAACGCCTTCGTTCCGTAATGTCAGTGCCCACCCCGATGACGCCAATGAGGTTGCCGTCGGGATCGCGCACGGCGCTGACGGACAAGTGGACGGGAAAGAACGTTCCGTCCTTGCGACGAAGGTTCCACTCGTTTTGGTAAGCTTCGTCCATCCGAGCCTTGGTGAAGAACGTGTCCATCCCCGGTTCGATTTGCAGGCCGAGTTCCTCGGACAGTTCTTCGTTCTTGGCCATGAGTTCTTCGTAGTCGTGGAAGATGATCGGGGTCGCTTTGACGACGAGTTCTTCGGCCCCGTACCCTAACATCTTTTCCGCCGTCACGTTGACCGATTGGATCACGCCACTGAGGTCCGTGGAGATGATGATGGAGTGCGCCGAGTCGATAATCGTCCGATGGAACATCAACATCTCTTCCAGCCTTCCTTCGGCTTGCTCCACCTTGGCCAGGGCCGCTTGCCTCTCCTGCATTTCCTCGTCGAGTTGCTTCACGAGATACCGACCAGACCACACCAGAACCAAGACAACGAGCCCCAGCAGAACCCCCAACGTGTAGTAGAAGGTTTGCAAGGAAACCAGTTCGGCCCGTCCCGCCTTGCGGGATTGTTCGTTCCGCAAATCATCCACGCACACGATGACGTCACCGACGGACCCCAGGAGTTTGGCATACGCCGTATCAACCGCGTGGAGTTTCTTCGCCGCTTCGGCGACGTTAGCGTGTTCGATCTCCTGGAAGACATTTTCGTTCGCGAGATGTAGCCTTTGCATGGCTTTTTTAATTTTGTCGAGTCCATCGGCCAACGGGCCTCGCTGCCCTGACGGCATGTCGTCGAGTTTGGAGAGAGCCCGAGTCCACACTTCTTGAAATCGGCGAGACGAGAGAGACTCGATCTTGCGGGCTTTGCCGAGATCCCTGTCCTTGAAAATGCTGTACGCTGCTTCGTGGGCCACGTAAGCCCGGCGGCCGAGCAAGACAAATAGATTCAGCCAGTCGTTGGAAATCTTGTTGTTTTCTTCCGCCTTTCGATGGGCCTGGAGCGACCTGTGATTCAGGAACAAGGCACCCACAATGACGAACCCAAACAAGATGCCGAGACACGAGAACAAGGCAAGGAGATCGCGCTTTCGGAGGGAGGTTTTGTCTGGCTCATGATTTGTGGTCGAGTGAGATGATGGCATTGGTGATTGTTCCAATCGCGGAGAATTTTCGTGACCCAACGTCCACCCCGCGAATTGCGAATGGGGATAATTGTTCGATATCAGAGTCGAGATTCCTGCTGAGCACAACAGAGCCGTGCGGCCCTTGTAGCATGCCAAAGCCGGACAGCCAGAACAGACTCCGATCTTGTTCCATGGGTCTGCCGTGGAACACCTGCCGCACGGCCCCGCCGCAGGCGGGGGAGAACCAGAGAAAACCGACAACTATTTCTTTCGCGCTCCCCAAGTCGGGTCGGAACATCTCAAGCCAAGAGGAATAATGATCGGATCATTCGGAGACTCCGAGGTTTCGTTCAGGATGAAGATTTTGGCGAGGTAAACCCTCGCACTGATTATTGTGGCCGAAAGGCTCAGAGGGAGCAATGGTTGAATGGACAGCTAAGGCAGTCGGATGAATAAGTATTGGCGCGCTTTCACGAGAGACGGGAAATAAATTTGTGTGCGATTTTTCGCGTGTACGTACGAAATCGGACAACAGTTGTATTTCGCGTTCCGAGCGAAATATGATTGGTTATTCCGACACCGAACTTGGACTGCATTGTGAATCTGAGTCGGGAATCCACAGCTGCATCGAGTTTGGCGTTTGGGAAATTATTTCGGAAAGGGGGCTTTGACAGGCAATTTGCGCTGGATACAATTAGGTATGAGTGATGGCTCGCCAGCGGACAATTCACAGGCCGTCGCACACCCGCAAGGAGGCTCCTTGGTCCAATTGTACATTCACGTTTTTTAGGAGGTCGTCGCATGCGTACCTATACTTACAGCATGTTGGCAATCGGTGTTCTGTCACTCGCAGCTTGGACGTCTCAAAGCCAAGCCCAAGTTCTTGCCCCAAATCAGTCTGTTCCCGCCGGAGTTGATGCTCCGACCGTCACGCTCGAAATGAATGGGAATGAAGCGGATACAGAGTTGGTGCACTATCGTCGGTTCTCTCGCGGATTTTACCGCGGGTATGCTCGACCGGTCTATGGTTACGGTTACCGCCGCTCCTTTTCCTATGGGTTCTATCGTCCGTACCGAGGTTTCTCGTACAGCTACTATCGCGGGTTCTATCCACGCTATGGGTATCGATATTCGTACAGCTACTACCCAAGGTATTACTTTCCACGAAATTACTACTACAGTGGCTACGGCGGATTCTATGGTGGTGGGTTCTATGGTGGCTTCTACTGCAGTGACGATCAATCAACACCGACTGTGAACCTTGGAGAATTGTCGCCTGTTCCACAAGTCACGGTCCCATACCGACAAGAACAACCGCAGACGTTCCCGGCACCGAATCAACCTGGGAACAATGGATATCAGTACGACGGAGGCCCGCAAAACCCTGTTCCGGTTCCGTCGACTCCGGCACCGAAGAAGGCCAAGCCCGCACCGCAACCGGGTGCTGTGTTGGTCTCTCTCCCAGGTAACGAAAACAGCGGCCACACTTACCGGGCCTACGGTGAGCGAGTCTCGAACCAACCGAGTTCGCAAACCACAAACACTTCAACGGGTGGATTCGCATATCCGGCCTACGGCGAAACGAAATCACCGTCTCAATTCGCCACGAACCGTTAATCCGCCTGTGCGATGTTGAACATTCTTCCTCTGAGCCCTCAGCCGAATAATCAGTTGGGGGCTTTTTGTTTGGGCTGCCGCTGATTTCTCGCTCGCGCTTCGGGTTGGTGTAAGACAGTTGAGGGCCTTTGAATTGGTCGTCCAAATCACTTGCTGGTTGTGTGCGTGCAGTGTGTTGCTCGCGTGTTCGGTGACTTCGCTGGGGCAGGCTCCACTGAAATGGGGCGCGGATGCCGAAGGCGGAGCTCCATACATTTTCGCGACCCCAGAAAAGCCGGACGAACTCATCGGTTTCGAGAAGGACATCGTGGAGGCTTTGGAAAAGGAACTCGGGCGCAAGATCGTGTTCACCCAACGGTCGTTTGAGAATCTCGTCAAGGACGTTGAACAAGGCACGATCGATTTTGCCATGAACGGTTTGGAGATCACCGACGACCGTCTCGAAAAAGTTTTGTTCTCCAAACCGTACTATGCCTTTAAACTCCAACTCGCTGTCCATAAGGATGAGGACGAACTCGACTCGCTGGAGGATTTCAAGAAGCAAGGCTTGATGGTCGGAACGCTTGGAAATACCGCGGCTTCCCGACTTTTGAACAAGCTCGGCGTGCCCGTCAAAATCTACGAAGACCAGCGCTCGCCGTACATTGACTGTGTTCCGGCGGCAGAAGCGCGAGGACTCGACCGACCGGCAGGTGTTCTCCTCGATTTGCCGATTGCCCTTTATTACGCCAAGAAAAGCCCCGTGACGGCGAAGGCACCTCCCGTGAAATTCGTCGGGGAACTCACCGGGCGTGGGTACTACGGGATCGCCGTTTCCAAGAAAAATCCCAAGTAGAAGCTACAACTCGATAAGGCCATCACCAAACTTTTCGCGACGGGGGAACTTCGCCGCATCTATTTGAAGTGGGGGCTTTGGAACGACAATCAAGAAGAGTTCATGCCGCCGAACGTGTTTCTGGAGAAGGATACAACGGTCGAGCAGGTCGCCAGCTTTGGCGACATCCGTTTGGACGCCGTGTTGTGGCTGTTGCTCCAAGGGGCATGGGTGACGGTCCAAGTCACTGCCCTGGGATTTTTGCTTGCGATTGTGTTGGGACTCGGCGTGGCGCTCATGCGGTTGTATGGTCCTGGTCCGGTGGCGTGGCTCGGGACGGTGTACGTCGAGTTCTTTCGCGGAATTCCCGTTTTGCTGTTGTTGGTGTTTCTTTACTACGGACTCCCGGAAATCGGGATGGCGAATGGTCTTGGCGACTTGCTCAAGTTTCCGGCTTTCTGGGTCGCGGTCGTGGGCTTTGGGTTGAACTACACGGCCTATGAAGCAGAAATTTATAGGGCGGGAATCACCTCGATTCCGCAGGGGCAATGGGAGGCGGCGCAGTCGCTTGGGATGCCGGATTCGTTGACGTTTCGCAGGATTATTTTGCCCCAGGCGATCCGAGTGATTCTCCCTCCGATGACGAACGATCTTGTGGCGATGTTCAAAGACACCAGCCTGATCAGTGTCATCGCGGTGACAGAGTTGACGAAGCAGTATCTGATCCTGACGCGGTCGAGCAATTCGCATCTTACGGAGATTGCTCTGGCGACGGCTGGATTGTACCTGTTGATGTCGGTGCCTCTCGGGTTGCTGTCCCGGTACTTGGAGAAGAGGTGGGGCAGCGCGAAGTGAGTTGGCGGACGGTGGGATTGACTGGAGGAAGGGTCTCCTTTTCCCACCGGCTCATGTCGCGTGGCTACGATTTAGCGATGCTGGACGGCCCAAGCAAAGAAAACAAGCCGGAACAACAAAACTGGATGTGATTTCTTTCGAATCGGCAAACAAACATTGGAGACATTGCGATGCTGAAAGCCGGTCTTCTGGCCCACATGGAATTTGCCCGCGCTCGGACGTTGGTGATGCTCGATCACATCGCTGGGGAAGCGAATATACAAGAGATTCTTGGATGGCGTCCGGGACCCGGGCGAGCCCACATCGCCTGGCAGCTCATGCATTTGGCTGCGACCGACGATCGTCATTTGAACATCTTGATCAAGCAGGGGGAACCTGCGCGGGCGGATTACGTGGAACGGTTCGCAGGCGGCAGCACGGTGGACGATAATGTCCCGACGGTCGATGAAATCCGGCAATACATAAACTCCGGCCGCGCCGCGCTCATGGAATATTTCCAGTCCGTGGCGGAAAGTGATTATCCGAGCAAACCTCACCCCGAAGCCAAGTGGACGCATCAAGATTGGCTCCATGTGCTCTGCTGGCATGAGGGGCATCACCAAGGACAGGCCCACATTACCTGGAATTTGTTCAAGGCCACCCAGGGAAGTTAATACGCCACAGACTGGAAAAAATGGGAACCGGTGGACACTTTCACTGCACACGCGAAACGCGAAAAAATGATTGCCCGGATGTTTTCTTGGAGTGCGCGAGTTGGAAGGTGACAGGAACCAAAACAAAGAAACAAAAGACCAAAAAACAAAAACAAAAATACCAAAGCGTCGTCAAGCCGACGCACTCCAAAACACACTAACCCGGAGCGCGAGCGAGGATACAAAAACTACCAAAGCAGCAGCTTCGCGGCTGTACTCCTGAACAAGAGAAAAAACGGAACATAACCCTTCCTTGTCCCTCCGGACTTGTGCGTTGCGGACAACACGAACTTGCCCGCGGGGATGTCTTTGGTCTACAATAATAGATGACCTTGCAGGTCTTGATCGGTGAGGGTTTCTCTCCCGACCCCGCCCTTTGTGGAAGTTTTGGGTGCCTTGGATCGCCCGGGGAAGATATTCCGACGCTGAAGGCTCTTCTCACCCGCACCTCAGCAAATCCACATCGTTCTTCAACTTACTTCTTGCGGTGAGTAATTTCTCTCTGTATCGTTAATTTGTTTGAGCCCGACCTGCCTCTCCGGGGTTCAGAGTTAAGATTCGCAAACAGTGCTCACACGATGACTGTTTTCACCCCCCCCAAAGTTTTGAGTGATGGAGTTTGTTCAGCATGCGTTTTTCACAATCTTTGGCTGCCCAACTCGGGCGGCTTTGGTTGGTTGCGTTGCTGGCCACTGTTGCGGTTTCTCCAATGGCTGCCCAGGAGAAATCGGACAAGCAGCAAAAGCCAACTAAGAAAACCTACCCCCCAAAGTTGTCCCCACTTCCAAAAGTTTTTCGGAAAGATTCTCCGAAAACGCTCCAGGACCTGAAGGCCATCCAACAGCGAGTCCGGGAAGTTGTCGAGAACGTTACGCCGGCTGTCGTCGGGATCCGAATTGGTCCGGGACAGGGCTCGGGCGTGATCATCAGCGAAGATGGCTATGTGTTGACGGCTGGCCACGTCTCGGGCGAGCCGGGGCGGAATGTGACCATTATCCTGCCCGATGGAAGAACCCGAAAAGGTAAGACCCTCGGCGCCAACCGCCGTGTGGACTCGGGATTGATCAAAATCACCGAGAAGGGAAAATATCCCTACGTCAAAATGGGCAAATCTCAACGCCTACGTAAGGGCGATTGGTGCGTGGCGATTGGCCATCCTGGGGGTTTCCGACCGGGACGGACACCTGTCGTTCGGTTGGGCCGAATCCGGTCGAGTTTCGCCAACGTCCTTCGCACGGACTGTACCCTCGTGGGAGGAGACTCGGGCGGCCCGTTGTTTGACATGAAAGGCAACGTGATCGGCATTCATAGTCGCATCGGCCCGAAGATCACCTATAACATGCACGTGCCCGTCGACAAGTACCACGAAGACTGGGAGGATCTTGCCGCATCCGTCGAAATTGGTGGGAACAACCGCGCGTACATTGGGGTCCAGGGCGACCCGGACGGCAAGTCCGCGAAAATTCTAAAAGTGTATGAAGATTCTCCCGCCGAAAAAGCCGGGATGAAGGAAGGCGACATCGTGCTCAAGTTCGCCGGTCGGGCGATCAACAGCTTTGAGGAGCTGGCCCGCGCAGTCGGTCGTCAACGACCTGGTCGAACGGTCGACGTGGTTGTCGAACGCGACGGCAAGGAAGTAACGCTCAAGCTCAAACTTGGTCGCCGCAACTAACCATAATTCTTGCGCCTGCCAGCTTTTCGGTCCTTGCTCGGTGGGTTTTCGGAACCGCCTGCTGCCACGGGTAGACCGCCCATCGTAGCTCCTCTCCCTTCATGCACCGAAGCTGCCAGGGGGATGTTCGGAAAAGTTTGCAGAAGATTCGATTCTCCCGCACGACCGGCGCTCTCGGAAATGTGAGAGCCGTCTTTCTGAAAAGGTGTCTTTCCCGGCACCCCAAAGGGGTGCTCATTTTCAATATTTCAAACCATTATTCTTGGGTACAACGAGAGGAATCTCGTTTGGAGATCACGTACTTATGAAACACAACTTTTCTCGCACTTACTGGAAAGTGCCAGCGGTTATTTTGGCGTACCTCGTTGGTCTGGGAGTCCTATCTCCCTCAGTCGCGCGAGCCCAAGCGTCGGAAGTCTTCGGATTCGCCAAGAACAATCCGGAAATCTTGGAAATCCTCCGATCGGTGATAGGTCCGGCTCGCAAATCCGTTGTTACGGTGAAATGCGAGGGTGATACTGTGGCCTTCGGGACCATTGTGGGTGGCGATGGCTGGATCCTGACGAAAGCGAGCAAGCTCTCGGGAACGCCCTCGGTGCTGACCGGCGAAGGCGATGAATTCGAAGCGAAATTGATCGGAACACACGAAAAACACGACCTGGCCTTGCTTCGGATCGAAGGGAAGAAGAAATTGTCGGCCATAACGTTCAGTCCGAGCAATGACTCTCCTGTTGGTAGTTGGGCTCTGTCCGTGGGGCGTGCCGAGACGCCGATCACCGTTGGGGTCGTTAGTGTGGGGATGCGAAAGGTCCGCTACCCAAGAGGGTTCCGCCCGCTGAATCCGAATCGTGGGTACATGGGCATTAATTTGGCTGCCGGAGATAAGGGCGTCAAGATCGAGCGAGTGTTGCCAAGGAGTGGGGCCTCACGCGCCGGGCTCAGACGCAACGACGTCATCGTTTCCGTGGACAAGAAGGAAATTACGTCGCCGGAGAAGCTGATCGCAGCCCTCAGTAAACGCCGCGCCGGAGATACCGTGGTTGTTGGCGTCCGTCGCGGCAAGGAGGTCAAAGATTTCCGCGTGAAACTCGGCCGACCACCGTTGTCTCGTGGCGACATTCAAAACAGCATGGGGAGCAAACTCAGCAAACGCCGATCCGGTTTTCCTGTGGTTCTCCAACACGACGGCATCGTTTCGCCGCACGAATGTGGGAGCCCGGTTGTCAACTTGGATGGGAAAGTCATCGGCATCAACGTTGCTAGAGCTGGGCGAACCGAAACGTATGCCATCCCGACGGAAGTAGTGCTTCCGCTCATCGAAGAGTTGAAGAAAGGAAAGGGGACGGCAAAAGTCGCGAAAGGAAACTAAAGGACGCGGCACTTTGCCCAGGGAAGCAAAGGGCTCGC
>CAYYUU010000061.1:0-14420 GCA_964474955.1 uncultured Alcaligenaceae bacterium
CGTTTTGGTGCTTTTTCCAAGTCCCTCGCCCCGCTTGCGGGCAGAGGGACAAACCCGAGCGAAGCGGGCAACACTGCGGGTGAGGGGTCTTCAGGAGTCATTCAATGACCAACCTGCCTCTACTGAAACCGTCTCTTCAACCTCGGGACAAGATTTCGAACTCCCAACGTCGCTCGGCGATCCGACGCCTTTTTCATGTTGGTCGGCCAAGTCTTGATTTCATCCGCTGCACTCGCGGCCCGATTCCCCATCGCATCCAGTACATTCAACGCCATCACACACAGATGCACGTCGTTCTTTCGAGGATCGGCAAGTTTTAAGAGGATAGGTAACGCAGCCTTTGCGTCTTTCTCAGTGCCGTACACGCCCAACGCTTCACAGGCCGCCACGCGAACACTCTTGGCCTTGTCTTGGAGCATCGACATCAGAACTTCGCGGTTCTTCTGCACAACATCTTTACCCCGCATGACAAAGCCCATCGTTGCCCAATAACGCACAGCACTATCGGGATCTTTGAGCCCCTTCTTGAGTTCCGCCGTGACGCCCGGCTTCATGGATGAAGCAAGTTGCGCCATCGGGAATATCCGCTCCAGAGGATATTTCTTCGGATCGTGGCCAACCTCATATGGACTCGAACCTTTCGAACGACTGTGGATTTCGTTCTCGGGAAGGAACCCGACGTCACGAATTCGGAACACGTGATCTTTATGGGCTTTGCGAAACCGTTCGAGCGTCTTCTGATGTTTTTCCATCCCGGCGAGGTTCTTCACTTCATCCGGGTCGGTCTTCAGATCATACAGTTCCTCGGCTGGTTTCGTTTGCCAGAACAAACTCTGGACCTTATTGAGTTTGCCTTGATCAAAGAGTTGTTTCCACTTGGCAGTTGTTGGCGTCTTGAATTGATAGGCCACATGTTGGCCATACGGTTTATGTGGCATATAGTTTCGCACATAGACATATCGTTTATCACGCACAGAACGAACTTCGTCATTTCGCTCGTCCATCCGGCCACGGAAGCCAAACAGATAATCTCTTGGTTTGGCTTCGTATTTTCCCATGAAGGCGTGACCCTGATAATACTTCGGTGGTTGCTTTCCTGCGATGCTTAACACGGTCGGTGCGAGGTCCACAAAGCTCACGAGGCGATCGGTCTTCGCTCCGGGTCGATATCCTTCCGGAGCAAGATCTCGCAATCCCTCCGGAACGTAAACGAGCATGGGAACGCGGAGTCCAGAATTTGTAGCATGCCGTTTGTGTCGGGGCATCCCGGAACCGTGATCGCCATAGAAGAAAATGATTGTGTTGTCGAGCAATCCAGCTTGTTCGAGTTCGCGGAGGAGCTGCCCGACCATCTCATCCAATTGCGTTATTCTATCGTAATACTGCGCCCAATCCTTCCTGGTCTCCGGTATGTCTGGATGATACGACGGTATTGGAGCTTTTTTCGGGTCGTGAATGACCTTCTTATTTTTGTTCCGAATTTGGCTTTCGTGTGTGATCGTATAGTTAAATATCGCGAAGATCGGTCGATCGGCTTTGAGATATAACTTCCTTGCTTTTTTCGACGAATCATTCCACATCCCGCCTGGCGAAGCCAAGTTATAATCTTGTTTCACCCAGTTCGTACAGAAGTAACCGAGTTGCCGCAAAAACTGCACATACATCTGCATGTTAGGAGGCAACCGAGTGAAGCTCCGCATGTGGTGCGAACCCGTCGACGGAGGATACATGCCCGAGATAATAGTCGTCCGAGCCGGAGCACAAACTGGAGCGTTCGACCACGCATTCAGATAGGTGAATGCCTTCTTGGCGAACTTGTCCAGATTCGGGGTTTGCGCATATTTGTCCCCATAGCAACCGAGATCGGGACCAATATCCTCACAAGTAATCCAGATGATATTGGGGAGTTTCGAACGCTTCTGTTTCTTTGTTTTTTTGTCCCCCGCGTCTGCGCTTGCTCCAAAACAAACGAGAACGGCAAACATAGATAACGCCAACAATCGCATAGGAGAGGTCAACATTATTCCTCCAATCAAAGATGATGTGTTCTTGATTATCGCACTAATTGAAACTCAGGGAGCATCACAACGCACCATAACAAATCACTTGTTCCTTCCCGAGTTGGTGGGGAACCTACTAATTGTTTGGCAGTGTTGAGTTCTCTGTCGGTTGGGGCACGCCCGAGCGCTTTCCAGTACACGTCCTGGACTATTTTTTCCGGCGTTGAGTTGTTACCACGCAGCAAGTTGTTTGCTCCACGAGTGAGATAGTCGTACATCGTTTGGTCGTTGGCAAGATCGAGAGCTTGCAATGTCGTGAGGACATCCCCGCGGGTCGTGACAACTTGTTCGCGGTTAGGACGCCCAAGCGAACGCATCAGCAAATTCGACCGCATCAACGACGCTCGAATAAACTGCCTTTCTTTCGGCACGGACTTGACGAACGCTGGAAAGCTCACGCGAGCCGATGGCTTTCTCGGGTATGTCCCCGTAATTTGCCAGACGGCATCGACGAACTCTTCCGCCGACATACGCTTGACCTCCGGTCCGCGAAAGACATATGTTTTCCCGGGTTCTTCCTCTTTCCGCATAACAGTCTTGGCCTGATAGATCCTCGACGTCGTGATGTGCTCCATCAGTTTTTTCAAGTCGTAGTTATTATCAGAGAGATAGACCGCCAGATAGTCCAACAGATCCTCACTCCAAGGTTGGTTTTCCATCACGTTCACAGGATGAACGAGCCCGCGACCCATCAAACGATCCCAGAGTCGATTCGCGATGGTCCGCGTGAATCGACCGTTCTCCGGACTCGTTACGAGCTTGGCGAGTTGGGCAAGTTTTTTTTTGGTGGGCAACTTCGGATTAATCTTGCCGAGTTTAGGCCACAAGAACTTCGGCGAAGCATACTTTCCAGTCGGCGTATCACATCGATGGATTTCGAGTTTTCGTGTGGAGATAATTGCAGCCAACCCATAGGCATCACGTAGCTTCCACGAATTCACAAAACTATCGTGGCAGGACGCGCACTTCATGTTCTCGCCAAAAAACACCAACGAAACATTCTGAGCAAATTGCAGTTCACGGACCTGGCTTGCGTTCACCTTCCCACGCCATTTGATTCCGCGAATGAATCCCTCAGATTGTTTATTCGGATGGATCAACTCACGAGTGAACTGATCATATGGCTTGTTGTTGACCAACGATTGATAGAGCCAACCCGTAATCTGTCGCCGACCCCCATCAATATAACCCGTCCCAGCGTAATCGTTCCGTAAGAGGTCATTCCAGAACGTCAACCAATGCTCGGCGAAACAACGCTTTTGGCCCAACACGTTTTGAACCAACTTCTTGCCTCGATCTGCCGAACGATCTTTCTGGAACACCGTCACCTCCGCCGGAGTCGGCAACTGGCCGATCAAATCGAGGTAGACCCGCCGAGCCAACACGACGTCGGCAGCGGGTTTCGGCCACGCCACCTTTTGTTTCGTGAAATATGCGCCGACAATTCGATCAATGGGATGTTCAAGTCCTGGCTTCTTTGGCGGGACTTTCACACGGCGAGGTTTGAGTCTCGCGACATAGGTGTTCGCTTTGAACGAAAATCCCGAGGCCCACGGCAGCCCTTGATCGATCCACGTCTTGATCAAAGCGATTTCTTTCTTGGAAAGCACCTTATTGCCCTTAGGTGGCATTCGTTCGCGGATTTCGTTGGTCGTGATCCGTTTATACAACTCACTCTTTTCGCTCTTCCCCGGCACGACAACTTTCGCATCGAGGAGGGCCTGGCGAGTGTCCATGGACAGCCGTCCCTTGTAGGTTCCGTTTGTGTGACACTTGGCACAATGGGCCTTCAGGATCGGAACAATTTGATGCGCAAAGTCGATCTTCTTGGTCTTCTTCTGAGCACCGAAAACAACAGGAGGGGTTATCGTCACGAGTGACAACCCGACGATCAACCGCAAAATCTTCGTGGGCATATATCTCTTCCTCCAACCCAACGCGAGGGGGTGAGTTATCGAATGGATGGTGTAGGGTGTGACAAGGAGCTTGCGACGATGGCACACCTCTGTCTTTTGGGTGGCTACGAATCCCAAGGAATCGTTATCGTATCATCTTCCCAAGCCGCGAAGCAAACAACAAACCCGAGCCGCAACGGCCTCATCCCGATGAGCCTCGTCGTTGTTCGAGCACATCCTTGCAATACGGAAGCAGACCCAGTTCGCCAAGTTCGTCGGCGACATCGTCGATGTTTTGCGACTGCACAGAACTTGCGACTTCGTCGATCAGGAGATTGGCAAACCGTTCCCTGGCCCGGTGGACAAGCTGACGGACCCCCGAAGGTGTGAGCGGTCTTCCGAGTTGTTTTGTGAGCGCCTCGGCGAGTTGGGCGGATGTGAGGTCCGGATGTTGCGTCCGGTAATCCAGGACCGTGTGGTACACTTGGCCCGATTCCTTCTCGTGCTTTGCCAGTGCGTCCCATGTCTTGGTCAATGTTTCATCTCGCCAGCCTTCGACGAAATCAGCCTCTTCCAACTCGATTACTTCTGGTCCCGCGCTTGCGTCCTGCAGAAGTTCCTGAGGATTGCGAGCCGCTTTTCGAAAGTGCTCCCGGATGAGGTTAAATAGACAAGTTTTGATGTAATCGCGGAATCGTCCGCGGCTTGGATCGACATTTTGGAATTTCCCCTGGACGAACCGGAGGGCGAATTCTTGCGCCAACTCATCGGCCACGTTTGCGTCCTTCACCACTCGCACGAGATATCGATAAATGGCCCCGCAATAGCGCAACAACATCTTTTCCTGGGCCTGCCTCGCATCAGGTTCGCCAGAACGTTGGGCCTGGAATAGCATCGTCCACATCGTCGATATCTGGCTGAGATGGTCGTCCACATATCACCTTGGGAAAAAATATTTTCTGAGCCTGTCACAACTCCCTCTCGCCTGACTATTCGAAGGTGCCAAGAGGTGCAAACGATATATGGCGAGTCCTGACATCCAATTCTTTCCAAACGGGGAACACAATGAACAAGCTTTTGAACCCGATCGTCGTGGCCCTTACATCGTTCGCGAGTGTGCCAACGGCCCAGGGACAATTCCTGGACATGGGCCCCATCGTCCGGAACAATTTCGCGTTCGACCAACGGTTTTACCCTTGGGCCTGGCAACGCTGTGTCCAGGTCGTGCGGCAGATGCCCAACAACGTACCACTCCCGTTCAACGCGGGGACAATTTCGGCGGCCAACCGTGACGCCATGCGAGCCTGGATGCGGTAAAACCACAGCCAGTTCGTCAACAGCAACCGATCGAGCAAGGCCGTTGGCGGGTCGGCGAACAGAGCCATCCGGGGACAAGGGTTTTACTACAGCCCCTACACAGGCAATGTATACCAACTGCCCTGGACTCACAACTACTACCACACGGGACCGTATCATCGGCAGGCGTACCCTGGTCACTTTCGTTGGGGGGACGACCGGAACTTGGATCCGCTGTATCGGTAATGTGCGTTCTGCGGAGTCTTGACTCCTCTCGCGGCAGCCTGGGATAATTGTTCATCAACCATTTCCGAGAGCCAACCCAGAAGGGACGATGCAAGACTTGCAACATGATTTGCTGTTCGGAGCCCTTGCACTTCAACGGGGTATCTGCAATTCGAACAAGTCCTGGAAGCCAACAAACAACGGTTGGCTTCTCCCAATCTGTCCTTGGTCGAATACCTCGTTTCCGAAGGTTGGCTGACGATGCAACAAAGTCAGGAACTCCTCAATGTAATTGCTGAGATGACCCGCGTCCAGGATTTCAAACCCCGGACATATCACTGGTCGCAACCTCCCGCCGAAGAACAGCTCGATAGTGACAAGGAAGGAACATTCAGCGGCGCCCCGGATGTCCTTCCCCCACCACCTCGACCGCGACCCCTCGCGAGTACCGCGAGCTTCCAAAGACTTTTCGACCAGCAGGGAAAGGAGACTGAGAGGTCAGCCAAGACACCTCAATCGGGAAGTCGGTACGAGAAGTTGACTCTCCATGCCAGAGGTGGGATGGGCGAAGTGTGGGTCGCACGGGACCCACGTTTGGGTCGAGATGTGGCCTTGAAAACGCTCCAAGATGAAACCACAGGGGACGGTCTATGCGGCCCCACTTCTGGTCCGTTTCGGTCGCTTGGCTCGTCGTCACCGGACTTTGGTGGCGGGGTTCCTCATACTCCTCGTCATTGGCTTGGTGTCCCTCGCCGTTAGCAATATCCTTATCCAGAATGAACGGCGGAAAACAGAGCGAGAGGCAGAACGAGCCGGAGCGAACTTCGAGAAGGCTCGCAACGTCGTCGCCCGATTCTACGTCCGCGTGAGCGAGAACGTCCTACTCGACGAACCTGGGATGCAGCGTCTTCGCGCGGAGCTCCTCACCATTGCTGGGGAGTATTACGAAAGGTTCGTCGCAGAGGCAAAGGACCGACCCGAACTCCGTACGGAAATGGCCCGCACGATTTACAAGCTCGCGAAGATAACCAAGGACCTCGGAGACAACGAGAGGGCACTTCGGCAAGTCCGAAAGGGCCTCGACCTTGTTGGCGAGAAGGACACACAGGACAAACTCGTTCGAGGGATGCTGCTGAACCTCGCAGGTGAAATCCGGTACACGCGAGGACAATACGAGAAGGCCAAAAGAAACCTGATCTGAGCGATGCTGCCAACGATGTTCTCGCCGACAACCTCAGCAACCTGGGTGTGTACCACTTGAACGCTGCCAAGTCCATGCCCAAAGGAAACGAGAAGATCCGCAGAGCGACGGAAGCGGAAAGACAACTCGAACGAGCGGTTAGGTTGCACAAATCAGTGGCTGACGCCAACCCCAAGAGTGACCGAAAGTGGGACAAGCTGGCGGGGAGCTATACGAACCTGGCGACCCTTCTTCGGGAACAGGGACAGACCCAGCGAATGGAAAAGATGCTCAGAAGGTCACTCGCGATTCACCAACGATTGGTACAGAAGTATCCAAGCGGTATCCTATTCCGCGAACACATGGCCAAGAGCTATGCGAACCTCGCGATCACTTCGACCAAGGTTGGAGACATTCTAGACAACTGGGAGAAGTGTCTCAAACTCCGGGTTGCGCTGCAGGACGAGAACCCGGACATTCCGAAGTTCCGTGAACAAGTGGGCAAGACGTATTCTCAAATGGCCATCTCGGCCTACCAGATCCGAGGTTCGGCGAAGCCAGAGTCGTTTGAGTTCCACACACAACAAGGCATGGAATCTGGCACTAAAGCTGTGCAGATATTCGAGGCCCTGTTCAAAAAACACGACCAGCGTTCCGATTTCTGGAGACAACTTGCAGTCGCTGAGACGACCCTTGGCAACCTCTCGTACTCCGTCAAGCCGAGGACTGCCGACGAATGGTATCGAAAAGCCATCACCCACTTCGAGACGAAGGACGTCCACGTTTTCAAGGACGCATTCTTTCGAAGGAACCTGGTCGTCGCTTACTGGGGACACGCAGAACTGAGGACACAGAATGCAGACTGGGAAACGGCCTTGCGATCTTGGCGAAAGGCCGTCGAGTTGAGAGCCGCTTCCCTACCGTCCTGGCCGGGCATTCGAAACGGGTTGCGAGGTGCAATGGCTCGTATCGAGGAGTCCAAAGGGACATTGTCCGCGGCTGCAATGAATGAGTTGAAGGGGGTGTTGAAGCTCGAACCAATCAAGTCTGATTCAACGTTCGCGAGATTTCAAAAGCTCGTGAAGAAGTAGGATGTGCCAGCGCCGCACTGGTCACACCCCACGACATCGAAGACGATCCTCAACTCTTCGGAATGTAGTTCAGGGTGTAGTACGCTTCAGGATGCAGCAGTGACTGTCCCTGAGCCGATCGCACGCCGTCGGAGTGCAGCTCATGAACGTGTCCGATCTGAAGTCCCTTGACGTACAACCTCACGCTCTTCTTGTCTTTGCCGACGGTTACCTTCGTGATTGTGGGGGTGGTGTGGTCGACCTCGGGGCTCCCATATTGAGCGCGGTAGATGTAGGTGTACGTGCCCAGTTTGTACGACTTCACGTCCCCAGCGGTCTTGGGATCAACGGACTTCGTGAAGGTCAACTCAAAGCCATCTGGCTTGGCCCGCATCTCGTGGACTTCGAAGGGCACCTTTCCGGTCCAAACAAGTCGCTCGAACGCAAAGGGTTTGTTCCCTCGAGAACCCCAACCTCGGTTCGTTCCGCCAACGAAGAGTGACCCATCAGGGGCAAACCTCGCAGGGACATTGCCCGAGCCGAAACCCTTTCGGAATGGGAAGCAGACCCCTTGGTAACGGCCATTGATCTTTTCCAGGAATACCCGCATGACGGTACTGTGGGTCTGGTCACAGACGAACAGCTGGTTCTTGAAAGGACCAAATTTGCCATTTGATTTGTCGCACGCAATCCCACTCGCCGACTGTCCCATCTTCTGGTACGGGAACAGAACGGCCGTTGGGATGAGCTGGGGAATCTTCTTCGCCTCGATCATCATCCGGCTGCCGCTCTTTGGGGTCTGAGGGACAGGTCCCATGTTCGGGGCGTCCTTGTACCACTTGAAGCTCGAAGGGTGTCCCACGAACCCTTTTGGGACGAGGTGCTTGAGCCCTGATGTCCCGTTCCAGGGTCCCTGGTTGTCGGTGTAGAACATCTCTCCTTCGGCATTCATCCCGATGCCACCGGGAGACCGGACACCGCTGCACGTCGGGATCAGTTTCCCGTTCTTGTCGATGCGTACACACCAGCCACGAAACTTGTTATTGCTGTTGAAGGAACCGGTGAGACAAAGGACGATCCAGATGCTGCCCTTCTTGTCGAAGCGCGAACCGAAGGCGTACTCGTGATAGTCTCCGTTGATCTCCCAACCGTCGTTGACGGTCTCGAAGGTGTCCGCCTTTCCGTCGTTGTTCTTGTCTTTGATGCGGGTCAGCTCACCTCGTTGGGTGCAGTAGAGCCAGCCGTCCTTGTAGGCCAAGCCGAGGACCTCGTGCAACCCGTGGGCGAACCGCGTCCACTTTGCGTCCTTGGCTGGGTCCTTCGTGAATGCCTTATCGACGATCCAGATCTCTCCACGACGGGAGGACACTGCGACCTTATTGTCTGGCAACATCTCGATGGCACCGGATTCCAGGACAACACCTGCCGGAACCTTGAAGGTGAGTATCTTGTAGTAGTCGTCCTCGGTCATCTGTTTCTGCTGTCCGAAGGATACGCAGGGCAGAGCAAGGACCAGGGCCACAATCAACAACGGGCTGAATCTGTATTTCATGAGATGGATCTCCTTTGTCGTTACCAGAGGTACTCTTGAACGATCTTGGCCTTTTTATTCTGGAACGTCACGGGGACGATGAGTTCCTTACCTCCCCCAGCCGGGCGGAGAATGGGCTCGTTCGTTGCCTCGATGCGGATCTTCCAGGTCCCATCGATCAGGTAGACACCCTTGCCTTGCGGTTCGATCTTGTTCGCACGAACGGCTCGGAAGTAGACACCCTTGGGAGCGTCCTTGGCCGTCAGCGTCACCGTTCGGAAGATGGCAGCCTTCAGCTTCTTCTCGACGGCATTGGGGAAGTCCTCGACGACCACCGAGCCAACGGAATATCGGAACGTAGGTCGTTGGTCCTTGCTCAGACTATACCCGAGGAACTTGTATCCCTTCTTGCCTCGGACGTTGTCGGGCCAGGGTGTGTCCTTCTTAGCGAGAATGGCAACCGTCGGGCCATCGAACAGGTTCAAAACATTATCCCCGAGGGGTGGCTGGAACCCCTGCCCGCGACCTTTCCAGTGGCGCGACGCATCCATGAACGATCCCTGCCAGATCATGGCGATCCGGAGGTTGTTGGCGTCGAAGGCGAGGTGGGCCAACTCGGGATACCCGACGCCGATGGCTCGTGGACCGGCTCCCTGGAGGAAGTTCCGGTAGATGATGGCCTCTTTAATCGGGATCAACTCCAGGAATGATCCTCCGATGCCAATTGGGTAACCTCCCCGAGGGGCGCGTTGGAGATAGGCCCAGATGGACTCGACCTGTTTCTCGGTACTCCCGTTCAGTACCTTCGGGAGTTGGGACTTGCCGTTCGGCCAGAACGTCGGCATGCGTGTCCCTTTGCGGAAGTCCGTGGGATTGATGAGGTACTGGTGGAACCAGTCTCGGCGGACACGCTTGGGCATCAGGACCATGTCGATCCCCTGGATCCCCTTCGATTTCTTACCGGCAAATGTGTGACACTGGATACACTGCAGTCCCTTGAGGCCGACCAATTTCCGCCCTACGGCGTGAACTTTCTTGGCCGGGATGTCGAAGGACACTGACTTGACCGCTTTCAGAGTATCGACGCTGTCAAAGTGCTTGACGAGGTGTCCGGCGTTCTCAAGCCCATACCGAGGCATCTGGGTGAGCATGTAAGGACGGTCGTTGGCACCCTGGTCCATGATTTGTTTGAGATAGTCGGGTTGCATTTTTGCGCCGACGAGGTCGAGGTGTGGTGGGATTCGTCCCTCGTCCCCCATCTCGGGCGTGGGGGTCTTGAAGTAGGCCTCGACGCTCTCCAAAGGTCCGCCCTTTTTGTCCCTCTCGTGACAGGCGTAACAGTTCAACGAGGACATCGTGTGCGCGATGATCTGTTTCTCGGAAGGGGCCTTTTCCATGCGAGCGAACTGCTTGATGGACTTCGACAAGACGGCTTGCTGTCGAGCGCTCAAGCCGAAGGACGGCGTCCCTTTGTTGGAAGTCTCGGTCAAGCATCCCTTTCCTTCGAGCTGAGCGAGAACGGGAGCCTTGAGTGTCCCCTGGAGCATCTGTCCCTGGTACTCCAGTTGGTGACAGCTGGCACACCCGGACGAGGTAAAGATGACCTTCCCTTTTGCCGCGAGTTGGTGGTTCACTTTGAAGTTTTCATCCTCGGGGTTCTTCTTGCGTGGTTTTTTCTTGGTCTTGAGAGTCAACTACGCGTCGATCCCGCGTCGCGAGACTCCCGGTCCCTTGACGTCCACGTTCAGACCGTAAGGACCACCGGCATTGAAGAATTGGATTTCAACCGGGTGGAGTCCCTTGTCCAGCTTCAAAGCCCCACCTCGTGTCACCATGGCGTGGGTTCCATCATTGACGATGACTTGTTTGCCGTTGATCGTCAGTCGGCTTCCGTCGTCACTGGTGAGGCGGAACTGATAGTTCCCCGGCTTGGTAATCTTCAGATAGCTGGTGAAGACGACGCCGAAGTTGTTGTTGCGCTGGATGACCTCCTTGACGTTCATTCCGATGCTCGTGCCTGTGGTGCGGGGTGTCATCTGTTTGAAGTTTGGCAGATTTCCCCAGCTGCCATGGTAGTAGGCGAACTTGACATTGGGTGGAGGTGCTGGGAGGTTCTTCAAGAGATAGTGCGCCACCATCTCTGCATCCTTGCCTTTGACGAGTCCGGGCATCCGTGCCGATGGTCGCACTGCGTGCGGATTATTGAGGAACGAAGTCAAACTCGGAATTGTGTACTTAGCTTCGAGGTCCACGAGAGGCATCAAACTCGGGTCTTTGACCTTCTTGTCGAGTGGTCCGTGACAAGCCACGCACCCGACCTGGTGGAAGATCACTTTTCCCTGGGCGATGTATCCTCGCCGGATTCGGGACTCGCCAAGCGTCCCCGTTGATGCCAACAAGTGCACAAGGGCCTCGACCTTTTCCTTCCGCTCGGCTTCGGGAAGGTTGGCGAAGACGTCGGGCATTGCCGTCCCTGGTTTAGTTTTGTGTGGCGAAGTGAGGTATTTTCGCAGGTAGCTCGGTCGGATCCGGCTCCCCACGTTCGTCAAGATGGGAGCCTTCTTGGGAGTGATCCACTTCGAGGCAGTCCGGCTGGGAGCGTGGCAACTGGTGCAATTCAATTCGCCCAAAAGCAACCGTCCGCCTTCGAACGCATCACTCTCGGGATCGTTGTAAAACCTTTCGAAACACGAAACGATGGGGTGCGGGCTTTCGTTGGCTTTTTTTCCACCGGCCACGGCGGAACAGCTCACGCACAATATCGTTGCGATGGCCGCAACCCACACTCGGATGTGCCATGTGGACATCCGGACAACATCAGTCATGAAACGTTTCTCCAACAGGTAGGTAGGATGAAGCGACACCCATTCGTGAGGCAGCAGGCCAGTGAAGAGGTGTATAGACAATTTAGGCTGGGTATGTTCGTCACAGCTCACCTAGTTTGCCACGTCCAGTGCGAAATCGCAAGGATCGATCGGATTACTCTCCGGCGAAAAATTCGTGATCCGCGTCAGCGTAGGTGGTACGATCGAACAAATTCCTGAAGAGATCAAAGACATTTGCGATAGAGGTTTCCCATATGTGGTCCATAAGGTCTTGCGGGTTCTTGGCGATGGTTGCCGTCCTGGGGATGGCGTTCACGCTTCTTGGAGCAACGACCACCCAGCAAAAGAACGCTCAGAAGAAGGACTATTCCAAAGAACTTCCTCGCATCCCGCCAACTTTGACGACCAAGGCTTTAAGTACGTTCCAGATGATCCCAGGGTTCGAACTGCAACTGGTTGCCTCTGAGCCCCTGATACGTGACCCTGTCGCAATGGAGTTCGACGAGAATGGTGTTCTCTACGTCGCCGAGTATCCCGAATACAACCAAATCAACAATCCGAAGTTCAAAGAAAAAGGTAGCATAAAAAGGCTCGAAGACACCGACGGAGACGGGATCTTCGACAAGGCAACGACGTTCGTCACACTCGATTCGCCGGTTGCGTTGGCGTGTTATGATGGCGGCCTTTTTGTAGGAGCTGTGCCCAACATTTTGTATTGCAAGGACACTGATGGAGATGGCAAAGCCGACATCAAGAAGGTTATCTACACCGGTTTTGCCAAGGACAAAGCTGGTGAAGGGATGTTGAACTCGTTTCGTTGGGGACTGGACAATCGTTTCCATATTTCAACGAGTCTTGCGGGTGGGTCGGTCAAACAAGCCAAAAGTAAACACGGTGTGTCGATCCGTCGGCAGGGCTTTATCTTCAATCCCAGGACGTTGAAGTTCGAACTCGACACCGGAGGCGGACAGCACGGAATGACCCTCGACGATTGGGGACGTCGGTTCGTGTGCACCAACAGCACGCCGCTTCAGATGTTAATGTACGAGGGGAAGTACGTGCGGCGGAATCGATACCTTCGAACTCCCAATCCCGCGGTGAATATCAATGGCGAGGGACGATACAACAAGCTCTTTCGGTTGAGCCCCAACGAACCCTGGCGAGTGGTGCGGACTCGTCTTCGAAAGAAGGGGATTGTGCGTGGTCCGATCGAAGCGGGGAAGCCGTCGGGGTACTTCACGGGAGCCACAGGGATCACGGTCTATCGTGGGCATGCGTGGCCGAAAGAGTTCCGAGGGAACATCTTTGTTGGGGATGTCGCGAACAACCTCGTCTATCGTGCGAAGCTGGTCCCCAAGGGTGTTGGCTTTGTCGCAAAGCGGGTGGACAAGGACCGCGAGTTCCTGGCGTCGAAGGACATCTGGTTCCGGCCTGCCCAGCTTGCTCACGGACCCGACGGGAACCTCTATGTCATCGACATGTATCGGGAGTTGATCGAGACGGTTGTGTCGATCCCACCGTTCATCACCAAACATCTTGATCCGGCTTCTGGAGTTGATCGAGGTCGCATCTATCGGGTGGTGAGGAAGGGTTATAAGCACCGTCCCACACCGAAGCTGGGCAAGGTGTCCTCGGAAAAATTGGTCGCCCTCTTGGAGCACCCCAACGGGTGGCACAGGGACACAGCAGCTCGGCTGATCTTTGAACGACAGGACCGCGAGTGTGTCCCTGCTCTCAAGGACCTTGCGACATCCTCGAAGTCTCCGCAAGGGAAGGTACACGCCCTTTGGTCTCTGGAAGGACTCACAGCAATGACACCTCAGCTTGTTGTTCAGGGACTCCGGGACAAGCACGCGCGGGTTCGGGAACAGGCTCTCCGTCTTGCGGAGAAGTTCCAGGCAGATCCTCAAGTTCATGCGGCGGCGGTCAAGCTGGTCAAGGATGCCGATGTCCGAGTCCGGTATCACCTCGCGTTTTCTCTTGGAGAGTTCCGGACACAAAGAGCCTTGGGAGCCTTGCACAAACTGGCCAAGAAGGACGGTGACGATCAATGGATACGGCTGGCCATCGGTTCTTCGGTGGGGTGGAGGCGAGGAGAGTTCTTGCACCAGGTCGCGACGGATACCACCCTGAAGGAGGCCAAAGGAGTCAAGGCATTGTTGGTGTCCCTGGCCAGACAGGTGGGGACGGCGAATCGTCCAGCTGAGGTCGCCGCGTTGGTGAAGACGGTGGAGGACGTCACAGATAAGTCCCTCGGCAGGGCACTGCTCACCGAATGTCTCAGAAACCTCCCGGCGGAATCACGTCGGCAGTTCACAAAGAAGGGACAGACGGACCG
>CAYYUU010000062.1:0-14324 GCA_964474955.1 uncultured Alcaligenaceae bacterium
AGCGAAACAACGAAATCACTATGCCGCAGGTATTGTATCTTCGGGGGAGTGATCCCCTCAACAACAAGCTGCGCACAGGAGCTGGGCGTCTTGCCAAATTGCTCAAGACCAAGAAGTCCGACAAGGAAATTGTCGACGAACTCTTTTTGGCGAGTGTGGCTCGTTTGCCAACCGAACGCGAACGTTCGTTGATCGCTCGTCACAGGGCGAAAGCTCAGGACCGGGAACAGTTCTTTGGCGATCTGTTCTGGGCCATTCTGAATTCGCACGAGTTTGTGTTCAATCATTAAACGGTGGTTCTGTAACCAGCACTGGGGGGGCATCATGCTGGACATCATTTTTGGTTCGAAGTCATCGCGACAATGCAACGGCATGTCGCGACGGGACGCCTTGAAAGTCGGAACGCTCGGTGCGTTGGGGTTATCCCTGCCGACACTTTTGCAATCCGAAGCAAAGGCCAACGCTCGCGGCAATCGAACGCGGCCTCGCGCCAAGTCGGTCATCTTGGTGTATCTCGGAGGCGGACTGTCGCATCACGATAGCTTCGACCCTAAACCAAATGCGACCGAAGACGTGCGAGGGATTTACAGTCCGATCGACACCAACGTCAGCGGCATTCGGATCAGCGAGAAGTTACCGTGGATGTCGCGAGTGATGGACAAGGTCGCGTTGATCCGAGGAGGCAGCCACAACAACGATCATCACGAAACGGCTACGAACTGGGTCATGTGTGGTCGCTTCGGTTCGCCGTTCGGAGATTATCCAGCGATGGGCGCGGTCGTCTCGCACGAACTCGGTTTTCGTGGAGTGTTGCCGCCATACGTGTCGATCCCGAAGAATCCCTCGTTCACCTGGGAACTCGGCAAGAGCGCATATCTTGGCGGACGCTACGAGTCGTTCGCCGTGGGCGACCCCAACTCGGACAATTTCCGTGTGCGAGACGTTGCGGTGCCGCAAGGCGTGACGCCGCGAAATTTGCAGCGGCGACAAACGTTGCTCGAAGGACTCAACTCGTTGGCTCGCGACATCGACGGCAACGACCAGATGCAGACGTTTGGCGAGTTCCAGCAACGCGCCGCCAATTTGGTTTTGTCGCGACAAGCGCGGAGTGCCTTTGAGGTCAACCGCGAGCCGGAACGACTCCGCGACCGCTATGGGCGAACGACGTTTGGTCAAAGTTGTTTGTTGGCCCGGCGACTCGTCGAACGCGACGTGCGATTCATCACGGTAACGTTTGGCGGGTGGGATCATCACTCGCAAATTTGGCGAGGACTTCAAAACAAGTTGCCCAACTTTGATCAAGGCTTGTCAGCGCTATTGGAAGACCTGGACCAACGCGGAATGCTTGCCGATACGCTCGTGGCGGTCTTCGGAGAATTTGGTCGAACGCCCAAGATCAACAATAACGTTGGTCGTGATCACTGGGGCCAGGCGGGTTCTTTGTTGTTTGCTGGAGCCAGCGTTCGCGGTGGTCAAGTCATCGGTCAAACGGACGAGCAAGGCGCTTACGTGACGCGACGCCCTGTGCGACCGGCGGACGTAGCCTATACCATGTACGAGGCTATAGGCGTCAACCCGCGTGGTTGGTTGCGACATCCCGAAGGTCGTCCCGTCGAAATCCTCGACGGTGGCGAATCTATTCGAGAGTTGTATTCGTAGGTGGAAGAACGCGAAGTTTGTTGTTTTTTTGTAGTAGGCACACGGAGTGTGCCGTGACCAGAAGTAGTAGGCACACTCCGTGTGCCGTTGTCTTTGTTTTGGAGTGCGGCTCGACGCCGCTTTGGTATTTTTGTCTTTGTTTTTGTTTTGCTTTGGTGAATAGCGTCCTCAAGTTTGCATTCCGGACGCTGTCCGCTTTTTTTCACGGGACAGGTGACAAACCCATTCTCCTGCAAATCCCCGCTTTCAATTCTGCCGAATCGAATTAATTCGATCGACCTGGACCAACACACTCTTTCCCCTCTGATCCAGGACCACAAGGAAACGTCGGTCGAACAGGTCGACGATTCCGGAGATTCTCCCCTCGACCATGTTCGGTTGTCCGTTCGCAAACACAGTCACGACATCGTTGCCGAAAATGACTTGTAGTTGCTTGAGGTCACGTTGATTTTTGGTGAGTTCGACGGGAGCGTCTTTCTGGATGGTTTTCCCGCCCGCGAGTGTTTGTTCTCTCCCGGGTAGAACTCCCAAAAGAACGAGACAAATCGTCAGCATCATGCCGATGCGAATAGCTTGAGATTGTCGCACGATGAGAAATCCTTTTCTTCGTGGTGTGAGGATGAGAGGCAGGACAATTTTGAGTCCCTGTCACCGAACGCTGTCCCATACTTCCTGCAGTCGTCGCCAGAGGGCCAATAAATCTGGCTCCAAGACTGTATACTCGGCGCCGTCTCCATAGCACCATTCAAGGAGTTGACCATCAAGAGCCACCGAGTGAGTCGTTATCGAACCGCTTCCTTGCAAATGACCGAACACAATGGCTCGATGAATCCAAGGCGGCGAGAAATCTTGCTTCCGGAGAAATTGGGTGAAGTCTCGAACGCCGGCGTCTCCGTCCAGCTGAGAAAGGACATTCCCGCTGTATTGCCCGCCGAAACCATTACAACCCAAATAGACAGTTCGGAGCCAATCGGGCATCGAGACACCAAGACTCCGTTCGACATCGTCGATTAACTCCACCATCGACATCCGCAGTCGCGAGCCATCGGACCCAAACAAAGGCCGAATCTGCCCCGAGCCATCGGGCTCAAACAAAGGCCGAAAGGGTGGCTCGTAGAACTCTGTAACTTGTATGACCTCGCGAATTTTTGCACGGATGGTTCTGGCTTCTTCTGACAACTGCATGTCGTCTGCTTTCTGTTGTCGTTGGTTGCTGCTTCGGCTTGAAGGAGAATTCTGTCGCCGGTTCCCGGCTTGGGAAATTCTGCCAGAGATATTATTATGCGAAGCCGTCATTTCCCACGGGCTTACGCCGCGTGGCTACAATCTACCGCCACTTCGTGGCTCCCGAACTTAAGGCCAACAAACAACAAGCTCCTCTTCCCTCTCTGCCCAGCGCAATCTTACCCTGCCTTGGCTCGTTCGATGGCCGTCGTGAGTGCCCTTCGCACGAGCACTTTCACCAAATGAACGCGGTATTCGGCATCGCCTCGCATGTCGCTGATCGGCTTGGCAGCTCCCTGGGCCACGACGGCAGCTTGGGCGATGTGTGTCTCGTCGATTTCGCCGTTGACCAAAGCGGCACTCGCTTCGGGAACCAAGATTGGCGTCGGCGCAACGGCGCCAAGGGAAATCCGAGCCTCGACACATTTTGACTTACTCTCGTCGAGCGTGACCGAAACGCCTGTCCCGACGACGGCGATGTCCATTTCGTTCCGTGGGATAAAACGAAGATACGCCGCGCCGAAATTCTTCGGAGGCGGGGGCAAGTGGATCGAGAGAAGAAACTCGTTGTCCTCCATCACGGTTTTGCCTGGGCCGGTGCAAAAATCCTCGGCGGGGATTTCACGAACGCCGTTTGGTCCCGCGATCTTACATTTTCCGTTGTGGGCGATGATGATCGGCGTCGTGTCGGCGGCGGGTGAAGCATTACACATGTTGCCGCCGATGCTCGCGCGATTCTGAATCTGAATTCCGCCGACCAACGAGACCGCGTCGATCAATCCTGGGTAAGCCTTCTTGATCACTTCGTGCTCGTAAATTTTCACACACGGGACGGCCGCGCCAATCGTGCAACCTTTCTTGGCGTCGTAGCTCAACTCCATCGCCTCGGGAATCTTTTTGAGGTCGATCATCATGTCGATGTCGCGCCGGTGCTCTCGTACCTGGACGATCAAATCCGTCCCGCCTGCGAGCATCCTCGCACGGGCTCCATTTTCGCCCAACAGCTTGACGGCTTCTTCAACGGTTTCAGGGGCAGCGTACTCTATTTCTTTCATCGTGGAAATCCGTTTTTGAGTTCCAAAGGTTTCTGGTCGAAGTAGTGCAGTGTTTTCCCAGTATATTTTCGCCAACGGACCGTTCCTTGTCCATCTCCTTCGTGGGCTTGAGCTATGTTTCTTTTGGGAAGGAGCGTTCGACATTTTCGACAAGATGTGCAACGATCACCGAACCAACCAATCCCGTTTGCACTCTTTCGTGTAGGATAACGCCACCATCAACGTCGTTTTGGATTGTCCTCGAGGAAATTTGATGAACTGGATCACTGACACAATTCTCATTGGCAACTACGCCGATTCGCAACGCGTGAACCAAGTCCGAGAAGCCTCAATCCAGTCCATCTTGCGATTGATCCACGCGGGCAAGGGAGTCGACCGCGACGAGTTGGGCGTCCAAACAATCGCCGTGATTCCGCTCATCGATGGCCCCGGTAACGACCCTCGCCATTTGCAAGACGCCATCGACACACTCGCCATGTTGGTCGAAGAAGAGTCACCGGTGTTGGTTCATTGTCGGGCGGGGATCAGTCGAGCGCCGACCATCGTTGCGGGGTATCTGGCGAAGTATGAAGGGATGAAACTCGGGAGTGCATTCAAGTTGATCCGGTCGAAGCGGCGGATTAATGTGCATGGCGAGCTGAGGGAATCTTTGAGGAAGCTGTTGGAGCAATCGTAGAACTAACACCACCTCTCTTTATCCACCACGTTCAAAAGTGTCTCTCCATTCACAAATCGCCGGACGTTCTCAAGCAGCGTTTCCAGATGTCGTTCCGGGACTCGCGGAGACGCCGCCGCACAATGCGGCGTGATGATCACGTTTGCCATCTTCCAAAGCGGATGGTCGGCGGGTAGGGGTTCGGTCTCGAAGACGTCGAGCCCGGCACCAGCGATGTCTCCGGCTTGTAACGCGGCCGTCAGGTCGTCGAGATCGACGATGACGCCACGTCCAATGTTGATGAGGTAGGCCGTCTTCTTCATTCGCTGGATACGTTGGCGGTCGAAGAGTTTATATGTGTCCGGTGTATGTGGGGCGGCGATGACGACGAAATCACATAGCCCTAACATTTCGTCGAGTTGTTCGGGGCGGTAGAGCGTTACACCTTCGGGCGCATTTGCGATGGGGTCCATGCCGACAACGTTCATGTGAAAACTCAAACCGCGTCGGGCGACTTCGGCACCGATTCCGCCGAGACCGACGACGCCGAGCGTGCTATCCGATAAGGTGATAGCTGCGCGATCCGATGGATGAGCTTCACCGGGACCACCATAACCCGGCAATTCCTCAGCGTCGCGTCCGAGCGCTCGCCAGACACCTTGTACTTGCTGACGTATATATGTGTGAAAGTTCTTCGCAAAACACAGGACGAATCCAAAGACGTGGTCGGCGATGACGTCCGAGTAAATGCCTCGCATGTTCGTGACGATGACCGGCGATTTGACGAGTTCCGGGTAGAGATACTTCTCCATGCTCGCGGTCGGTGATTGAGTCCAGTATAGTTTTTTCGCAGCTTGGAGCATCGGGAGTGATAAGTATCCGAAGAGGGCATCGGCGTCTGCTATTTCGGCTATCGCTTGGTCTTCGTCCTCGGCTTGAACGACTTGCATCGAACCGGCGGCTTCTTGAATCTTGGCCAAACGCCATGGTGAAACGGCGGGATAGATGAGTAGCTTCATGGTCGAATCCCTGACAACATTGACCTACGCAACAATATAAGGAAGGAATCATTTTCGAACTTGGGAACTGGTGACAGAGAGCCGCCACAGCTACTTCCCATCTGGCACAGAACAGGCGAACCGCAAACTCACACCACATTCAGACATCGCGTATTTCGAAGCGTGTCTATCCGACGGCATCAACGATAACCACTCACCACAACCTTCTTGCCACGGCCACATGCCTCCCGCACCCCCGCGCACAACTTCGTGGCCATCACCAAGCCAAGCCGATCCATCTGTCGGAGCCCCTTCATAAGTATCGTGCCAACGATCCGCACACAACTCGCCCCACGTGCCCATCGCGCACAACCCCAAAGCGTTGACCTTTTCCTCGTCGTACTCGAACTGCAAATCCCTTCCATCTGGCAGTCGTTTGAGGGGTTCATTGGCGCGGTAAGCATACTCCCATTCCGCTTCGGAAGGCAGTCGCAACCCAACGGATTGAATGACCAATTCGATCTCGTCCCAATCTACGAGTAAGGCAGCACCGTTTTGGCCGTAATCGTGCTCCGGCTCGTGTTCGGGCAACCAACGTCGAATCTGCCCGACGGTCAACGGGTAAACTGCCAGAAGAAACGTCGACACGGTGACTTCGTGCACAGGTCGCATGACGGAAGATTCGCAGAGGAACGACTCGATTGAATCTGGATCCTTGTCTTGCGCTTCCTCTCGAACAAGTTGTTCTTCTTCCTCGCGCAGCCCCATCAAAAATCGTCCACCCGGAATCAATTGCATTGTAATTCCGCTATGGGTGTGTTCGTATCGTGTCCCAGATTTTTGAACGAAGCCATCAAGTTGCATGTCTGGGTTCCTTCGCTCCGATTGTTTCAAGAGCCCGCCACACTCATTCGTTGATCATAACCTTCAAAGGGGTTCCCGAAAATCTTCTTTTCGAATCACCTGCTCCGAGGAAGATTTCGGTCCGGAGGACGAAGGAGAAAGATCGCGGTCATCGTGATCCGAACCACAAAGGTAACGTAATTCTTCGATGAGTTTGTCCCTCTCCTTGTAGAGGGAATTTCCGCCGAACACAAAACCGAACAGTTTGAATCGGATTGCGCAGGTCACCAGACAACCGAGTTCGGTTTCGTCGAAAGTATACTGAATGCTGTGCTTGCAACTATGTTCAGAACCCAAGCCAAAAAGCGAACACCAAATACTTCCTCCGTGTAATTCAATAACGAGTTCGTCGGGATAAATCTGTGGATCATCATCTCTGGCATTCACTTCCAACCACTGCGCTGCTTGCTCGAAAACAAATTGCGGACTTGCCTTGATTTGGTTGGACGTCGTTTGCTCGTATTGCCACAAAGAAAACATACCGATCTCCCACTCGAAACGGGATGTGGCCTTTGACGCAAGAAAGTTCCACGATGCCCATTCTATCCGACGGACCGTGATCACGCCGTCAAATTACGTGAAGAAATCGCAAGCACGAGGAGAAAGAAAATCTTCCACCTGAGGCGGGCATTTATCTTGTTGTCTTAATTCTTGTTTTCGTTTTGGCCGAAGGCCAAAGCCAACGTAGCCTGGGGCGACGCTGGTCGGCTTGTTGGCTGAAAGTCAACCTCGGAGTTGTTTTCAGGATGCCGCGAATCAGCAACACCAACTCGCGAAGCTCGCCAAGATATGAATAAACTCGAACCCAACATCAACACTGCCGCAAAGACAGGATGTAACAATCCACAGGCGGCCACACTGATACCCACAACGTTATAACACGCAGCCCACAACAAACTCCCTCGAATCGTTCGGATTGCCTGCCGACTCAATCGAATGGCCCAAGCAATCACAGATAGATCCGAATGATATAACGTTGCCGGTGCCGCCGATACCGCTAACTGTGAACCCGAGGAAAAAGCTATACCCGCATGACTCACACTCAAGGCCGCAGAATCATTAATCCCATCGCCCACAAATAATAATTGGTGACCGTTGGCTTGCCACTCTTCGACGAGTTGTTGTTTGTCGAGCGGACTCAGACTCGCCATTGCATCGGGAAAACCTGAGGCTGCGGCATGTTCGGCGTTATCACCGGTAAATACATATGTTTCAAATCCCATTGCTCGCAATTCGGATTGGGTCGCCGAAACAGATTGCCGAACTCGTTCCCGAAGGATACAGAGAGCCGCTAACTCACCATCGAGTTCCACAGCGATTCTATTGGTATCACCTTCGCGCCCATTTCTCTCCGCTCCGAACATTTCGCCATCCAAGCTATCTCCCAACCAATCAATACTTCCGATTCGTAACTCGTGAGAATTCCCGGACGCATCTATGAAGTTTGTTTCGACGCCGCAACCGGGAACGGTTCGAAGCTCCAGGCCAGTCATCGAGTTGCCAACCGAACTGACAGGCAATCCCGCCAATGCCCGCGCCACCGGATGCTCACAACGACTTTCGACGTGAGCCAACCACGAAAGTAATTCTTCCCGCTCCGTCCCTTCTCTCGTAGTGATAATGTCGACGACGGCCATTTCGTCTTCCGTGAGCGTCCCCGTCTTGTCAAACACTACCCGGTCAACCGCTGCTAAACGTTCGATGATGTCAGCTCGTCGCGTAACCAAACCACGTTCCGCCATTTTCCCGAGTGTGTTCCAAACCGCAATTGGTATCGCCAACCCGAGCGCGCACGGACACGCCACCAACAACACAGATGCTGCGTGCAACAACCCCGTTTCCCAGTTGACTTGCCAAGACCAAAACGCAAACGTCAACACACAAACGAACAATATCAACGGAAGAAAGACGCGTGCGATTTTGTCCGCTTGCGTTTGCAACGAAATCGGCGTGTTCTGGGCTCGTTCGACGGTCACCAACAACGCGTCGATTTGTCTTTGATTTCCATTCGCCGTCGCGCGAACTTGGAGCAAAGCATCTTCGACAGCGAACCCAGCCAAGACGCGGTCTCCCGGACGAAGGACCCTCGCGAACGGTTCTCCCGTCATTGGGGTGTCGCGGACATATCCGATTCCGGAGAGAATCACGCCATCGACCGGTATCCACTCGCCCGGACGTACTTCTACTATGTCGTTGATCACGACCGTTCCGACATCGACTTCTATCGTTCCGTGCGCATCGACTTTCCTCGCTTGTCCGAGTCGTTTGAGCCATTGTCGCGACGCTTCGAATGCGGCGTTGCGTGTGCGGGCCGCGAGAAATCGATTCACCGAATATATCACCAACAGAACTGACACGACTTCAAAATAGACCGAGCCTTTCCCAGATATCATGGCTTGAAACGAGGCTGCCATCGCTCCAAACATTGCTGTGAGGAAAAGTGCCTCGACAGTCAATCGTCCCTTTCGAAGCGACTTCCAAACCGACACCATCAACGGCCAACCCAATAGCCCCAACACAATGAGAGCCGAAGCTAACACGATCGCCTGGAGTATCAAACGGACGGACGTTTCGGGCGTGAGATTGACCGCCAGACCCATCAACATCCCGTGACCGGCAAGCGCAATCCCGATAGCAAGTCGCAACCACGCGAGCGAACCATGCGAGTTCCCCCGTGGCGTCTGTCCCGAACTACACGTCGAAGCACATAATGTCTGTGGGTGGGAGTGGCAATGTGGATGATGTTGTGAAGTGGGTGAATGAGCCGGATGCGAAGGCGACTCCGATACAACGACAGAATTACTCGATTGGATCATGGCTGCTTCTTGCCCTGATTGTTCTTTGGCGTTGATTTCGATTTGTCTTCCTTGGCCGTGGTCTTTTCTTGTTGCTCACGACGTTGGGCGACTTGTTCTTCGACTTTGAGAAGTTCCTGAGCCATCCATGGTTCGGAGCGACCTTCGGTGGTCTCACGCACAGACTTGATTTGCTCTTTGGTGATTTCTCCGTAGTCGTTACCCCACGAAGTGCGAATATATGTTAACACTAAAGCTATGTCTTCGTTCGACAACTTATCCTTGAACGGACTCATGGCTCCGTTATACGTCGTGCCCTGTACTTCGATCGGTCCGTTCAGACCATGTAGAATGATGCGTCCTAATATTTCGTGATCCTTGGCAACCCACTCGGAACCTATGAGAGGTGGGAATTGTCCGGCTTGGCCGGTTCCCTGGAGATGACAACCCGCACAGTTGTTGTTGTAAATCTTCGCAGCCCTAGCCATGGGACCTGGAGGTTCGGCTTTCTCTACGGCACCGAATCCGCCTTTCGTTTCGTCGTAAACGTCGGCCCGCCAACCTCCGTTATACGATGCCATATAATAGCCACCAAAAAATAGAATGACGCCATAAAAGACGGTGAGCCAGGGTGGAATAGGTTCATAGCCATCGCGTGGCTCATTACGCTCCCGCAGAATGGGGGCGTGCATGGCATAGATGTCGTGAGTATCTTTGGCGTCGTGGGAAGTGGCCCGTTGTTGAGACGGCGGAGTCGTGGACAGGTGTTACGTACTCAGGGAAGTAACGAGAAAGGAATGTCATAGTCATAAATGTATTTATTTGGAACCTTTTTCAAGAGATCCATTCCGTTTCAGACTGAGCAAATACGCGACCAAGGCGCGTGCATCGTCCGTGGGGACGATTTCGTATCCTTCGGGCGGAGCATACTCTTGTTTCTGGAATTTCGCAAAGTCTAACGCGTCCTCCGAAGGTGCTCCGACAATCTTTTGTTTCTTGTACAGAAACGGATACGGTGCCATGATTGAACCGGATGACATCATTTGCGGGTTATAAAGGTGAAGGTGGTGCCACATGGCATCACTCCGCCTGACCCCGATGGTGGACAAGTCTGGTCCCGTCCGCATCGTCCCGAGCATGAGACGGTTGTCTCGAATATAATCGGGGGCTCGTGTTCCACGTGCTGGTCCCCAACCACGTTCGGCGTCGGCACCAAATCCCTTTCGCCGTGATTGTTGGCTATGACAATAGAGGCATCCGTTGTGGGCGTAGACCATCTCCCCGGCCGCCGCGTCTCCTTCGAGGGGAGTTGGATACGTATCGCCGGAGGCTTGCTCTTCGATGGGCTGAATGAACCCGAGTTGAATATACGGCACGTACACCAGAGCGATCCACGCGCTCGCGAACGTTAAAAAGACACCGAAAAATATGAACGGACCGTATCGCATGGTACTTCTTCTATGTTTCGATTTCGTTAGGAGTGATGAGGTTCGGGAGCCACCGGCGTTTTTCCGGCTTCGGCCAAAATCTGTTGATATTCCTTGAGTGGTCCGAAGATCGTTGGGTCGCGGCGTTCGGTTCCCTTGCCAAACAGATTCATGCCCACAAGAATGAAGAACGCGATGTGGCCGACCGTTATAATGAAGCCCGACACCGACCGCGAAATCAGGTAAGGAATCGTATAGTTCACGATGTCCATGAATGGGACTTCGTGGTCATTCATCTTCAGACCCTGGAACCATCCTCCCCACGTCAACCCGATCCAATAAATAGCGATCCCCACAGCAGTACACCAGAAATGAATCTGAATGAGCCGCGCCGATGACCACTCGCGACCCGTCAATCGCGGAATAATGTAATACATGGCTCCAAACATCGTCATCGTAAAGAACGCATAGACGCCAAGGTGGGCGTGGGCAATCGTATAGTGCGTAAAGTGTGTTACTTCGTTGACGGTCCGGAGTGACTGCAAAGAACCCTGGATACTCACCGCTGTATAACTCATAGCGCCAAATACAACGAACCGTAATGTGGGGCTGTAAAGCAGAATTCGGAAGTTGCCCACCATCGTCATGTGATGGTTCAGGGCGACGGTTCCGACGGGAATAATCATCATGACGCTCGCAACGATCGAATAGGTAATCAACCACGCCGGCACGGGACCACCAATGAGGTGATGGATTCCATTTGAGTTGTAGAAAAATGCCAAGGCCCAGAAACCAATGATGCTCAAATAATAACTATGGATCGGTCGCCCCAACACCTTTGGGATCAAATAATATGCGACTGCAAGCCCGACCGGCGTGAGCCAAAGCCCGAGAACGTTGTGGGCGAACCACCAGTTGACCGTCCCTTGTAAAACGCCCTTGACGGGGAACGCAAAGATCAACAAGTTTGCCATCACATAGAGCCACGGGAACCAAAAAACGGCACCAAACATGTACCACACCGATACATAGACGTGGCCTGGCTGGCGGTTGGCGAACGTGAGCAAACACGAAAGGGCGATGATAGCGAAGGCGATGCTCAAGATGGGGGCCACGAACTCCGGGAACTCGAGCCACTCGACGCCTGTACTCAAGCCTCCGAGGATGCCGATCGTTCCGGCCAACACCGCCACGTTCCAAACGACAGCGGCAACCACCAAGAAGCCCGTCAGACGAAGCTTCGTGCGGGCGAGCCTAGCGAACATCCACAGCATGGCCCCGATGCCCGCCTGCGACGCCCAGCCATAAGCCATCGTGTTGAGGTGGGCGGGTCGAACTCGACCGAACGTGAGCCAGCTCCATTCCGACAAGAACGTCGGGTTGTGGAGCTTGATGGAAGCCAAAATGGCCAGCACTGTCCCGGCAAACAACCACACCAGCGATGCGACGAAGAACGTCAACACCGGGACTTTGGTCGACACGTCGATTTCGATTCGGCTCAGCGCCGCAGCCGTTTGTTGTTGCTCGGTGAGTTCTTGCGTGTTCTCCCGAACTTCTTGAGTTTGCGTTGCCATCCCGTTTGCTCTCTCCGTTAATCCTCGATGACCGACAATTGATAACAACGGCCAAACATATCGTCATGAGTTATCGGGAAACCTATCGGTCACTTCGCCTACTGGTTCTTCGTCGTCGAAGATACTCGTGGCGCCGCGTTCGAAGTTCTCGAACTGACGAGTCTGCGCCGCCCAAACGAATGCGATGATGGCCGTCAAACTCATCAAAATCACCGTTCCAAATATGATCACCACCGCAACAGACATGTCGTTCCCTTCCCGTAGATTCCGATTCGCCGTTTTCCGTCGTTCAAATATGCCTACTTCGCCTTATCGACTATCGACTGCATGGCCTGATCGATAGGAATGTGCGCCGTGTCCTTTTTTTTGTTCATCCAACCATACGAATTCAATTTCTCGTTGTGCTTCGTTTCGAGTTCGATCAACTTTGCCCGACGGTCAGATTCACCCGGAGCATATTCCGTTTCGCCGATGTAAAACATGACAGCAATCATAACGACGGCCAGAGCAATTCCGACGACCGTCCCGATGGTCGTGATGATGTCCCGTAACGTTGATTTAGATCGTTCCGGCTCGGTCAAACCGCCCTCGGGCATGATCGGGCTCGCTGAACTCGGTTCTCGCGTCTGGGCAGTCTTCGGCGTTTCGTCCGGCGGTTGACTTTGCACATTCGTATCATCTGATTCGCTCATGACCGTTTGCTCCTACGCTACGGAGGGTTGAGACCGTTGAAGTAACCGTAATTCACCCATCGCGATTAACGAATGTTCACCCATCGACCTCAGAACTGCCCAGCCCGCTACACTCAGTACGAACAACAGTGTCACGACCTCACTGAAATGGAATTCGATGCCCGATGGATATGCCGACGGTAGAACTTGCCAATATAAGTCGATCCAGTGCATGACCAGTAACCATACCGCCGAGATCATAAGCATGAGCGGCGACCGTTGAGCCCGGCGCGTGAGTAACAGTCCAAACGGAATCACGAAATGTCCTACTAATAGCAGGACACTAACGATTGCCCAGCTACCTTCGATTCGATGGATATACCAGACCGTTTCTTCGGGGATATTGGCATACCAAATGAGCAAATATTGCGAGAACGCGATATAGGCCCAGAACTGTGTGAAGCCAAACATCAGCCGTCCGAGATCATGTAGATGTTCAATCGTGATGACGTTGTCGAAACCTTCGATATGTCGCAGGAGCAACGCCACGACCGTGATGGCCGCGAGGGCGCTTAATAACGCCCCGGCCCAAAAATAGACACCGAAGATGTTTGAATACCAATGGAAGTCCAGGGACATGATCCAGTCGAACGACGCAAAGGTGGTTGTTAACCCAAGGAGTATCAATGCAACAGGAGCAAATTGTTGTAAGCGAGACGTCAACAAGAAGTCCGGTGCGGTGTCCTGGTCAAGCGAAGTCTTGCGAAAACGCCAAACGAGCCAACACCAAATCCCAAAGTAGAGTAACGCTCGGATCACGAAAAACGGCACATTCAGATACGGTTGCTTGTGGGCATAGAGCTTGTCCGTTTCCGAGGACGCATTCACCCAGGGAAACACCCAGCCGACACAGACGAGCACAGGCAAGAACAAGACGACGCCGACGACCAATGACGTCGCCAGCTGTTCCATGATTCTCCGGAACGGCTGCGCCCAACTCGCCTTCACGAGGTATTGAATCAACAACCAGGCGAGGGCACCTGTTCCGATGCTCGCCACGAACAGGAAGCCCGTCAAGTACGAGAGTAAAAAGTGCTTCGTGTCGAAGATGGCCCAGGCGAGTCCGACCAAACCACTCGCTCCGGCTCCCATCGCGAACCACCGTTCGAGATTGGCCTTTGTCTTTGCGGGAAACTTGTATTCCATCTCATCCGTCTCCCTTCTGCTTCAGCTCGTCCTGCTTGTCTTTGGGCAGGTTTTGCAAGGACACATTCTGGCTCTTTTGTAGCGCCCGAACGTAAAGGACAATACCCCACCTGTCCGCCGGAGGTATCTGCGTCCGGTATCCTTGCATGAGCCCCTT
>CAYYUU010000063.1:0-14291 GCA_964474955.1 uncultured Alcaligenaceae bacterium
ATTGTTGTTGGCTGTTTTATTTCACTAATTTCTTAAACTCCTATACACTTTTTTTTCCGCTCACGCTCTATTCCTCGCTTGCGCCTCGGGTTGGTGTGAGAATCGACCGGCATCAAGAAGAGCCACGTTGCAGAGTCATTTACTCACATGCACGGCATCGTAGCAAAGCCACAGACCCAGAACAATCACAACCACCGAACTGATGATCGGAAGGGCTTTCGTAAAAGTCCCCGAACCGAAACGAGACTCCGCAAACCCTTTGACCGTCACGACCATTACACCAACTGCGACCAGCACGCCCGCCAAACCTGCACTGAATGCCAGGATCAACGGCAACGCGAGGTGGAACCAACCTTTGCCAATCGAGTACGCCAGCAACACAATCGCGTCCCAACACGGAACGATCCCACCCGTGATTCCCATGAGGATCAGAGCGACCCAGCTGACGCCAGGTTTTTTCGCAGCGTCCTTGGTCGTCTCGGTGGCAGACGGTTCGGTCGTGACGGCGTGTTCGTGATGGTGGTCGCCATGATGATGGTGATGACCGTGGCCGCCGATGTGGAAGTGGTCCGATTGTCCGGCGAGACGACGCAGCAGTAAATAGAATCCAGCACACGCAATCGCCAAACCCATCACGAGCCCGATTGTCGTCATGATCGATTGTCGGGTTGCTTCGCTCAAAGGAACGAACCAGAGGACGCCCGCGAGCACAATGACAACGCCTGTGTGCGTAAGCGTCGTGACGAGTCCGAGAATTATTGCATGAAAAATCGTCCCTCTCTCGCCAACAAGATAAGCGGCGACGAGAGTTTTTCCATGTCCCGGCGTTAGAGCATGCCCGGCACCGAAAATGGTCGCGAGGATCAGCAGAATCGGAAAGCTGTACTTGGCGTCGAAGACTAGGTCGAGCAACCCAGACTCGTGATGATCGTCGGCATGGTCTTTCCTGGGAGATTCAGGCTGTTCGTCTTCGTCCTTTGAGGGAGCAACGTCCCGGAGGGTAATCGTCTTGGCAGAAGTCAGAACGGCCAGTTCGGCGCTCACCGAGCGGAGCCGTTGTTCGTCGTCCGCGCTCAACTCGATGATGCCTTTTTTCTTGAGCGCGGCGGGCGCTTCGGATTTCGACTTCACCGATAGGCCCTTGACTTCACCAAGCCCGACGTCAACGCTGCCTGCTCCCGGATCAAAATGGATTTCTGAGAAAGACAGCCGAAATGGTTTCTTGGTGGGAACTCGCCCCTCCGCTTCGAAAGCGAAGAGGCATCGAACATGGCCGAGCTTGCGACCCTTGTCATCTGTCGTGGTCGCTTTCTGGCTCTTGCATCGAAACGTGAGTTCCTTTTTTCCAAGTCGTGCCTCCAACCCATTCGCCAACAACGGCGCGTAGAGCTTCATGTAGTCACGATGAAATTCCTTTCGTTTTCCTCGGTAGTCGGCGATGTTGAGCTTGCCGCGGAATAATCGCAATGCCTCCAACCCCATCGTGGTTTCGCTCACGTCGAGTTGGTAGGCGACTCGCACAAGGACGTGGTCTTCGTTTTTTCGCTCGCAACTTACTCGAATGACTCGGTCGTGCGCGTCCTTGTCGCTGAGGTGGGCGAAAGCACTTTGAGGGAACAAGCACAATGCAACCGTCGCGACCAAGACAACGAACCGACTCCGCGTTGCGAAAGTGTGCATGGCTTGTTCCCGCTTCTATTACTTCTTGGCCTTGGGTTTACAGTTACTCAAAGCCATCAACGAATACCCGGTCACCAGATTCGGATCCGACTCCATCCATCGTCCCCAATCCTCGTTGACCCAACTTCCGTTGGGTTGCTGTCGTTTCTTGAGAGCGTTGGAGATATCGGCCCGCCAGTCGTGCTTGACGCCCTTGGCATCGACGACGACGTCCACGCCCATGACGCTCAGGGCCTTGGACATTGTGTGGTAGTAATAATACAGACCCCATCCCGCGTTGGCTTTGGCGAAGCCAGGGTTCACTTCGAGGGTGTAATTTTTCTTGATCCAGTCAAAGGCTTTTTTGATTCGTTCATCGTCCTTGCCGACGCCGCAGTAGATCAAACTCTTGACGCCCGCGTAAGTCATGCTCCCGTAGCCCGGTCGACCTCTCTTGTCCTTCAAGACTTTGGTGACGCCACCGGTCGCCGCCGTATAGATGAAGCTCCCGTCGTTGATGATTCCGGCCCAAGGTTGGTCGTTGTGTTCGCTCTTGAGGTTCTGGCAACGGCTGACGAAAATCGCCGCTTTCTTGAAGGCAGGGTCATCCTTGGGGAGTCCAGCTTTCGTCAGAGCGTCCAGGAAAAACTGTGTGTTCGAAAGGTCCGGGCGGGATTTGCTATCGTACCCCGCGCCTCCAAAGAAGTCATTCGTTTTCGTTTTGTTTTCGCCATCGTCCCACTGCAGTTGCTTGAGGAACTTCACGGCGTTGCCGATGACCGATTTATATTTGTCAGCGCGGTTCGCTTCGGCCAAGGCCATTACGTTGATGCACGTCACATAGTTCTGGAGATTGACTCGGTTGTTACCCGCGATGTGCCCCTTTTCTTCGTTCACCAACGATTCGATGTACTTGAGGGCCTTCTTTATCATCGGGTCGTCGACGCTGACCTTGCCCGTTCGCAAAAGGCCCGTGACGACGATGCCGGTGACGCCGGGGCTCCGCTTGGTGCTCCAACCGCCGTTTTTGTCTTGCGAAGAGCGAAGGTACTTGATGGCCTTGTTGACCATCTCGTTCCAGGTCTTCTTGTCGGGACCGTACTGTTTCTTGGCTTGGGCTTGTGCGTTGTGTCCCGCCGCAGCCGTCAAAGCCACACAGGCGAGCATTGTCCCTATCCAAAGGTGGTATCTCATGTCTTTCGGTTCCTCGATGATGGCCAGCCTGATGAACAGAGGGCTGGCTTAGACACGTTCTAACTCATGGCGATTCGCCAACCCCAAATACACCGCAATGGATGTGCCAAAACGGCTTGTTGGCCAGTGCAAGGGCAGATGGACGAAGAAGTGTCGCATTTGGAACGTAGCTTTTCGCTCCGCGAAAAGTTGTTTGGCTTTGGAGCTTTTCGCAGAGTGAAAGGCAACTTTACGAAAATGCTACGATTGTTTTCCGACGACCCCTCGCCGAAAGAAAACTCCTCAATCCGGTGTTGATGTTCATTGTATGACCACCGATGGACAAGATGTAGCCAGTGACGGGACTCGGATAAATCACTGTCGTGTTGTTGGTGCGGGTTGAAAAGCAACTTTTTCGTCACAGACTTTCTTTTGGTGCTTCCAAGATCTGCACCGTCTGGTCCTCGCTGGCTGAAAGCAAACGGGTATTGTCGGGCGTGAACACTAGACCCGTCACGGGGGCCGTATGTCCCTGGACCGTCAACGTCGCGAGCCCCACGTCGATGTCCCAGAGTTTCACGAGACGATCCGAGCTGCCCGACGCGAGCCGTTTTCCCTTGGCACTGAAGACCAGACAACGAATCGAGTCGTCATGACCGCGTAAGTCCCTCTGGCGTTTTCCAGTCACGTAATTCCACAGGACAATGAGGTTGTCGTCACTTCCACTCGCCAGGATGTTGTCGTTCGGATGAAATGCAAGGGCGTTAACCTCGGCCTCGTGCCCTTTCAACTCGTGCAGGAGTTTCCCACTGGCGGTCTTCCAGATTCGGACGACCCGGTCGACACCTGCGGACGCGACGTATCGACCATCGGGACTGAATCGAACGGATCGGACCGGTCCCTTGTGTCCCTTCAGTTCCCGAACGATCTTCTGCGTTTTGACGTCCCAGATTTTCACCGTCGAGTCGGCACTGGCCGAGGCAAGCCATTTTTCGGAAGGATGAAAGTTCAGGCTCAACACGCGGCTCGAATGCCCCTTCAGGAGAGTTCGTTTGGCAGGCGAACCGGGCTCGATCACATGGACATTCGATCCCTCGGTGCCACACGCCACGAGACTTCCTTCGGGCGAAACGGCGACAACTCGAACCGGTTCGTCCGGTATAGTGATGCGATTTTTGGATTCTTGCGACGCCACATCCCAAAAAATAAGTTCGCCGGTCGTATCTCCTTCGGAATTCACGCCGCTGCCGCCACTCACGGCCATCTTTCCATGGGGCATCAGACCAAGGCATGTAATCGGCCCGTTGTGTAGTGCCACAATCGGATTGATTGTGTCTGACGGCAGGCCGAAACGCACGGCCGCCAAAAACTGGCCATCGCGTGAGAACGACACCGTTCGGACACTCCCTGGTTGGCCCGGGAGCGTCTGTGGATCGACGGCGTCTCGCAAGTTCCAAACTTTTACGGTATTGGTCGAGTCGACGGACGCCAGTTTTGTCGCCTCGGGGTTAAACGCCAAGCCACGCACTGGATGTTCATGTCCTCGCAAAACCACTGGCCTTTGCTTTTGGGCCATGTCCCAAATGCGGACGGTCCGGTCCCAACTGCCTGACGCAAGTTTCGTCCCGTTGCGGCTGAACGTCAGACTCGAAACCCAGTGCTTGTGTCCCTTCAGACTGAGACCGACTTCGCCGGTGGCCGTGTCCCATACCCGAATCCGTCGGCCTTCATCGCCCGCTGCGAGTAAGGCCCCCTTTCGACCAAAGGCAAGACAGGTGATCGGGTACTTGTGCCACTGCCCCTTTCCGTTCAGATTTCGAATCAATTTCCTGGTTTTGACATCCCAGATTTTGATGGTTCGGTCGTCCGAGCACGAAGCCAGCCGCGAACCATCGGGCGTGATCGCGAGAGCGCGAATCGAGCGGTCGTGAGCCTTGATCGGGCGAGTATGCTTTCCCGTCTTTGGATTCCAAATATAGATCGTTCCGCCCGAGCCCGCCGAGGCCAAAAATTCATCGTTCGGGGCAAACGTCAGCGCTCGGATGGGGCGTTTATGTCCGTCGAGGGTTTTCAAAACTTTGCCGGTGTCGACGTCCCAAATTTTGATCGACCGATCCAGACTCGCCGTCGCCACCCAGCGTCCATCCGCACTGAAGGCGACGTGAGTTACCTTTTGGATGTGGCCTCGCAGACGCAGTTGCTCGGAAGTGCAAAGCCGGTTGAGGTAATACCATTCGAACCCGCGGAGGTCGCTTTCGCCTTCCTTGTGCTTGGCGAGCTGTCGGAGAATCTGTTTCGCTCGATTTCGTCGACCACTTGCTAGTTCGTCCTGGGCCGAACTGATTTGCTTGACGTAGAGATTGTGTCTTGCCGTTTCGTAATTTCGTTGGGCCACTTTTTTGGCCGCTTTCTCTTTCTGCTCGGCCTCACGTGCGACCTTGGCGGACGTTTTCGCTGCCTTTTCGGCATCAATCGCCTTGAGTTTTTCGCGAAGGGCGTTGGCTGCATTTGTTTTCGCTTCTCTTTCTTTTTCCTTGGCTTTCTTGGCGTTTTCGTCGGCCAGATTTCTTGCGGAGATGGCAGAACGCCGCTCGACGTCGGCCTTGAGCCAGAGAGCCGTCATACCGACGAGTCCTCCCACGAGGACCACGCACAGGCACGCGATGAGCGACGCAACGACGGGATTGCGTTTGGCCCACTTGAACACGTGCTCCCATGTGCTCACGGGACGGGCGAGGATCGGTTCGTTATCCAGATAGCGTTTGAGGTCAGCGGCCAATTCGCCCGCGCTGGAATATCTTCGTTCGGGTTCTTTTTGGAGGCACTTGAGACAGATGACGTCGAGGTCCCTGGGAACCTCGGGTTGCAATCGTCGCGGCGAAACCGGTTCGATCTTCTGGACTTGTTGGAGAGTGTCGAGGAGTGTTTGTCCGCGAAATGGCGGTCGACCGGTGAGCATGTCGTAGAGCATCGCCCCGAGGGAGTAAATGTCTGCCGTCGGGCCGATGTGTTTGGTGTCTCCCCTCGCCTGTTCGGGGGACATGTAACTCGGTGTCCCGAGAATTGCTCCGGTGCCCGTTTGGCCGCTGTCGTCGTCCAAACTTTTCGCGAGGCCGAAGTCGGTGATCTTAGGGTCACCCCCGCGAGTCAAGAGGACGTTCGCCGGCTTTAAGTCGCGGTGGATGATTCCCCTTTTGTGGGCCGAGTCCATCGCGTCAGCGAGTTTGAACATCGTCTCGGCAGCTTCTCTTGGAGACAACGGGGTGCCCAGGAGTTTGTCCGCCAAGTTCCCACCATCGACAAATTCCAGTGAGAAAAACGGCCGGCCGTCGTGCTCTCCGACTTCGTAAATTTGAACGATGTTCGGGTGCTGTAAGGCCGCGACGGCCTGGCCCTCGCTTCGAAATCGTGCCAATTCCGTTTGGGAAGCGTGGGCCCCCGAAAGGATCATCTTGAGGGCCGTCAATCGGTTCGCACGAATCTGTCGGGCCTTGTAGACCACGCCCATTCCGCCGCGTCCCAACTCTTGAAGTATTTCATATCCCGGGACGCAGATTTTCGGAATCGGTTTTTTCGGTTCCGGATCGACGTACGTGTCTTCGTGAAAGTCTCCGGCCTTTTCGAGCGGAGACAAGGGGCTCTTTGGCGTGCGGGAAACAGCCGGTTCATTGAAGCCTGGAGTAGATCGAAGCAACGTAGGTTCGTTGGGATCAACAGGGTCGTCGGACATTTCGGTCGGCTCGTCTTCGCCTTCAACCGGCTTGCGAGTTCCCGGAGCAGCCATTTGTGTGGGCTTGTCCTTTTCTGGGGCGTTGGGTTCTGCGTGGACCTCCGAGGGGGGAGTGCCGAGGGTCGCAGCGAAAGAGTCGTCCGCGGTGGGTTTTTCGGCGTGGGATTCTTCCCTGGTTTCCGGAGGCGCAAAGTCCCCTGTTACTTCAGAGTCGAAGGTGTCAGCCAGGTTGCCGCGTGCATCTTCGGAACGCAAGTGGTGGGGACGGTTTTCGTTCTGTGATGCTCGGGCAAAGGTTGCCGGGGCATCCAGGGTCGCCTCCAACTCCTGCTCTTGCAGAATTTCGACCTCACGGGTTCCGCAAACCGGGCAGCCGGCGTTCGGTTCGTTGGGCGACAGAGTCCACTCGTGTCCCTCCTCGCAGCGGCAACGATGTTGCATTTCAAATCCCCGTTTCAGAAGTGCCCGCATCTTCCTCCGCGAGTCAAATGTCGCGTCAGTACATCTCTTTTTCTATTTTACCAACCGAGGGTCGCGAAGGTGAAAGAAAGAGGGAGACGTCATGGGGAGATCGTCTTCGGGACGAAAAACAAGATTAGAAAGGTCGTATCGATTTTGTGAGAATTGCCCGTGGCTTGAAGGAAGAAAAGAGGACTGGAGGAGGTTCTGATCTGCCGGCAGAGGTTCTTGTGGAGGGCTGCTCCTGCCAAGGCCTGACCCAATTGACAAGTTCCAACTCCAGTTCTCCCCTACTCCAGTCACTTCGGATTAGGACAACGACTCGCGAGTTTCTCGCTTGGGAAAATTTTTGCGTTTGGCGAAGTGCCGAGCGACCGAAACCGAGCCTGTATTGTGTTTCTTTGGTCTGAGCAGGCTGGAAGCCTGCCCGACGTAGAACGGGCATCTTGCCTGTTCCCGACACAAACGGAAAACGCTCCTCGCACTTTTCTCCACCGGACAATAAAAAACACCCCACCGTGATTTCCACGGCGGGGTGTGAGTGGTAATCGCCGGAGCGATTGAGGAAGCTGTCGTTAGTCAACATTATTCTTGAAATTCGTCGATGGCTTCCTTGGTTGCCTCTTGCAACCCGTTACGGACAGTTTGGAGATCGTCGACCATCTCTTCCCAGGCATCATCGGCAGCGTCCTGAAACTCATTGAACTCGTCCTGGAGGTTTTGGCGTTTCTCGCGAAGGGTTTCCAAACGCTTCTTGATTCGTTGACGAACGTCTTCGGATTGTTTTTCCGCACGTTTGGCCAACTGGTCAATCCGCTGGTCGATCTCCTTCATGGCTTCCTTGGTTTCATTCACGATCTCTTTTCGATCGGGGGTTCCACCTGTAACTTCGTTGACGGTCTTCTTGACCTGGTTCCCAGCTTCTTGAAGATTCTTCTTCACGGTTTAGCTAGCTTCTTGGTCTTTTTCTTTCGTCGTCTTGACGGTCTCATCGACGTCCTTTTTGGCTTTGTTCTTGTCGAGTTCCGCTTGGACCTTCACCTTGCCATTCGATTCGTCCTTTTGATAGTCGAAGTTGAGCCAATCCATGTAGTATGCGAAGCCACCAATTATAACAGCAACGATCACGAGGAAGGTAATCAATCTACTCATAATTCTCTCTCCTTGAATTTCGTATACTCAGTTGAAGTCCGAACAACCAAATTGTTGCCCGGATAACTGCATGACTCAAGGAGCAGATGGTGTGCCAAAACTTTTATGGAATGGTGACGATTGTATTAATCGCCATCATTCCATAACTTTGGTGAGTGTTGGCCCTGTTCCTCGCGGTTTTGTGCGCAAGTCGTTACTCAGTTGCACCCAACGGCCCTTCTCAATCATTTCTATTTTCCAGAGACCCGAATAAGCTGGTGTGGTTTGCCATCGAGCTTCCCAACCCAGACGAGAACCTCTTGCACACGGCGTTTATTGACGGCGATCGCGAAGCAATAGAACGCGAGATCATCAGTCCCAATCGGCGGCACTTTTCGGTCGATGACGCACTGTAACTTTCCGTTCCCGAATTTGGGCGGAAGGAACTTCACTTTGTTCGACCCAGAGGTCTCCATGTGTCGGATGAGGACGAGTGCCTGGTTTTTGAAATTCAGTTTTGCCGACTGAACAGCCTTGAAGAATTGCTGTTTTCGGTTCCAGTGTTTTTGGGCCTTGACGGTTTCCAAAAACTTCGCGAACTCTTTCTGGGAAGCAATCACCTGCGATTTGAAATTACTGTAACCATGTTCGCGTGGGGGGATGTTGATGACACGGAACAGTTTGGGTTGGCGTTTCTTACGTTGTGGTCGCGGGCGTGGGTTATACGGACCACCGTAAGCATCGCGAAGTTTTTCCATGCGCTTTCGCATGACGGCGAGCTGTTTTGCGAACTTCGGATCGGTCGCGAAATTCTTGAGCTGGTCCGGATCGGTCTTCAAATCATGGAGAGATTCAAAAGGCGGTTGCTGGTCGAAGTAGCGTGCATAGACCCAACGCTTTCCTCGCACGCCTTCCCATTTGGGTATGTCCTTGTGTCGCATGAGATGTTCGCAGAAGAACTCTTCTCGCCAATCTTTGACTTTTTTCCCTTGGACCAACGGCATCAAACTGCGTCCTTGGTAGAGTTTTGGTTGTTTCACCCCGGCAGCGTCGAGGATTGTGGCGGGAACGTCGATGTTCAAAACCATCTCGTCCACGACTCGCCCTTGCTTGGATTGCGGAACACGCGGATCGTAGATGATCATTGGAATACGCAACGAATCTTCGTAATGCGACCATTTTCCGGCAAATCCACGATTGGCCAGATAATACCCGTTATCACCACAGAAAATAATGATTGTATTTTCGGATAACTTCAGGCGTTCTAACTCATTGAGAACTCGGCCCATCACCCCATCAATGCCGCTGATCATTCGAAAATAGCCACGCATATTTCTGTCATACTTTTCGGGCGTATCCCAGCGCCAGAAATACCGATCCCGATTCATCGATTCTCGCAGAAACTTCGGCTGGCTTTGGAATATCTTTGGGTCGGACAAACGCGGCGACGGGATTTTTACCTTCTTGTAAAGGTGATCCACGGCTTTCGGCCAGGGATAATGGTTTTTCTTATCTATGTCTTCGGCATGCGGTGCATTAAAACTAATCGACAAACAGAATGGCTGTCCCTTCTTACGACCTCGTAGAAATTCGATAGCATTATCACCGGCTTGTTCGGAAATATGCCGAAGCTTGCCTTTTTTATCCTTTCGAAAATACGGGCGTCGATTCAAAGGGACGAAGAAATCGAACATCCCATTCCGGTTGGCCGAGACTCCGAATTTTCCGATGAAACCGGTCCGGTATCCGGCCATTCGAAGCAATACTGGATAGGTTATCGATACATGTTTTGGTCGAATGGGTGCTTCGCCAAACGTATATTGATGGGTTCGTTCGTAAAGCCCCGTGAGTATGGAGGCTCGGCTCGCGGCACAAATCGAAGTAGTTACGAACGCATTGCGGAACCTGACTCCGTGTTTGGCGAGCTTGTCCATCGTTGGCGTCTTGATGATGGGATGTCCTGCGCATCCCATGACGTCAAAACGTTGGTCGTCGCTCAGGAAGAAGATGATGTTGGGGCGTTCGGATTTCTTACCACCTGCTTGTACAGTCATCGGCCCGAAAAAAAACAGCATGCCGACGACGAAACATATGGATAACCATGATTGCGAATTTGTGCGGATCATTTTTATGAGTCCTCCAGGTGATTCCTAGTCATTGATGTGGATGCGGCAATGGAGTCGGATCGCAGGTTCTTGGAGTTTGCGAGGCTGACAACGTCAACATCCAAGACAAAACAAAACCTAAGATAAAGACCAAAACCCAACGCGGCGTCGAGCCGCCGCACTCCAAAACAAAACAAAGACAAAAGACAAAGATAAACTACTAACGCGGCGTCGAGCCGCCGTAGTCCAAAATGAAAACAAAAGGCGGGGAACAATATACATTTTGTGTTCCATGTCCCAAGGAAGATACAAGACGTTTTTTCCACTGACCTCAAGACCGTTCATAATCCATGAATTTGTCAGCCGATTGCGATGGTTCGTCGCGGTCTTGTGGTGCACGTGGTGGCGGTGGAGCCTCAACCGGTAGGCGAGGGCGGCGACGGACTTTTCGGTCCACGCAATCCAAGAATTCCTCCAGGTCGTCGTCCCAGAGTTCTTCCAAAAGCTCGTCGAAGCCGACGTGCGCATTCGGGACATGACCGCGTATTGCAGTAAATACGTCTTCGATTTCGTCGGCGTCGGACCGGATTTCGAATTGATCTCCGTTGTCGGAGTACAAGAAAATGACATGCCGTCCCCTCCCACGAGAGGAATTCATGAGTCGACGGTAATCGCGGTAGACCCATCGGATTTCATTCATCCTCGCGACCATCCATTTGTTGCGTTTGAGTTGCACAATCCACGAGCGTGTGACGAGTGCCTCGTCGTCGAGAAAAAACGCGTCGAGTTCTTCCTCGTCGATGGCGGCGACAACCATCTCCAGATTGCCAAACTCCTTTAACGTCTGCATGAGTTTGTGGTTTTGCGAAGCGAACAAACGGTAGAAATACTGGATCGTCAGGATCACCGTTCCGCCGATCCCCACGATCACGCCCATGAAGAGGTAGATGATGCCCCCCGGATCACCGTGTCTGCCAGGTTCCAGGAAGATGTCCGGCTCCAATAAATACAGGCCAACAAGAAGCGCTGCCGCACCGCTGCCTACCGCGAAAAACGCGACAACGCCGACCAACGACTTTCGCCTTGCTTTCCAAAGCTGTTCCTCGAGAAACGTGGGCATGTGTTGAATTCCTTGGGCGATAAGAATTTCATCAGTGGCTCAAGTCTCGTATTTCGGACCGTGTTCGAATCAGTTCCCGACCGTGACTGTTTGGTCCGCCGTCGGGAATGTGTTCGGAATGCCGAGCGTGACTTTGTCGGTCGCCGCCCATTCACAAGACCGCCGAACGATCGTCAAGAACCCGACGCAGCGCATTGCTTCGGTCGTCTTGTTGGCATTCCTCCCGACATGACCCAATACGCAAGTAACGCATCGCCCCTTCCCGTATGGAATCCACCAAAGCATCGGTTCGTAGAGCCCCGTTCCCCTTTGGTTCTTGTCCGAGAACGCAATCGCCAGGACGTGCATGTTTTCGGCGGGACCGCGTTGGCCGTGATAGAGTTCGTCTCTGGTGTGCTTCCACCGCAAAGGCATTCCCTCGGTGATGGGGTGGGTCCGGTCGAACGTGACGACGGTATAAGAGTGCTGAGGCCCGTGTCCCGCCCCTGGTCCCTCGTTTTTCTCGACTTTGATCTTCTTTTTGTCCTTATCGAACGCAATGCGAAATCCGAACGAGTTCCGTTTCCATAGCAGACCGGTCATCTTCTGATACTCGGTCCATCCGTCGGCCCGGTTGTTCGCGGCGTGGACGTTCACGAGCCCGCCACCGTTCTTGACGAATTTCTCGAATTTCTTGCGGACGTGTGCGGGCCATGTTTGGCCGTTGTAGTTGCTCAAGACGACGTCGTACTTGGAGAAATCCGGATCCCACTTTTTCCACTGGGCAGGTGTGATTCGTTTACCCTGCGGCGTGGTCGAAACGTCTACGGAGAACAAATCCGTCACTTCGAGTTGTTTTTTCAGGAAGGGAGTCGTGTCCTTCCAGTTGTGGTTGTTTTGGCCATCGACGATCAGCACTCGAATTTTCTTCTTGTCTTGTGCCTCGGCCATTCCCGTGATGCAGAAGAAGGCCGCGAAAATCGCCAAACCGTACACGCGTAGACTCTTCATTGTCGTTGCTCCTTCGTAGAGATTTGTCGTCCGCCAATACGGTTGACATGATACCGTTGGAATGTCGTGGGAGCGAGAAATTCTTCGCGATGAGGCGGTCACACTAACCGTCCAGACTCACGGTACTTGCAAAATTGAGGAAGTGCATCCCCAAGCTTCAACCCGATCGAAGTTTACAGCTGAGACGTCTTGGCTTCTGCTGAACATCCGAATCGGTCAATTTGGTGTGATGGAAGGCAATGCCTTCATTACGTTTGGGTACAAAATGTTGTCAACTGAGTCACTCTTGTTGCTGAGGATATCAAATCAATGAAGTGGATAGCATTCTCGGCTTGCGGACTCGCAGTCTAGTGTTTCACACTGTACTCCGTCGCACAAAGCACCGACTCCCACCCAGGCCAGACCAAACAGAACACCGATAAACGAACAGTTGCTGATCTCGTTCGGACGCTTGAACGGTCCCCAGATTGGGGGGAGAGACAGACTGCACTCGATGGATTAGCAAAGCGGGAAAAAAGGCAGAGTCCGCGACGGATGCTGTGATCAAAGCACTCCATCAAGATGAAAACTGGAGTGTCCGAACAACAGCAGCGACGACCTTATTGAAAATTAACCCCACGGACAGAAAGGTTGTCCTCGCTTTAAAAAAAGCGTTAAAAGACAAAAATCGTATGGTGAGAGGGGCCGCGGCGATCGCGCTTGGCTCGTCTGGCCCCAACGCAAAATTGGTAATCCCCGCACTGATTGTTGCCTTGGGAGATGAACGGTATTCTGTCCGAACTACTGTTCTTGGAACTCTCGCGCATCTCGGCCCAGTTTCTGAAGAGGCAATTCCAATGATTACTCAGGCATTACACGATAAGCATCCCAAGGTTCGCTTGTGGGCCGCCTATGCGTTATCGAAAATGGGACCAAAGGCTGTGGCAACTCTCCCAGCGCTAAAGAAGGTCAGTCGCAACGACGCGGATCCGAAGGTTCGTGCCCAGGCAAAATCTTCAATTGCTCGAATCGAAAAGGCCAAGGTCCAGCAGTAGTCCGGGCCGAGTTGTTGGACCGCCTGAAGGAAGGCTCACTTTGTGAACACGAAATTCATAGTTGTCCGGTTTCTCTGGTGCTCTCAAGCACGGCAGAGCCATGCAACAAGATTTGAACACGGATAAAACAAATCTGTGATATCCGTGGCTGTCTTCTATTCCCTGTTCCCTAATCCCTCCTATCCCCATTGCGGGCTCGCCACAGCATCACTGCGATAATCGTCTTGGCGTCGTGAATCGTTCCGTTGAGGACTCGTTCGAGGAGTTCGTTCCAAGTGACAATGACCGATTCCAAATCTTCGTCAGGTTGGATGTCGGTCGGTCCCGGCGTCAATTTCTTGGCGACAAATAGATGGGTGATTTCGCTGAGCGTCCCTGGGGATGGATAGAACACCGACAGTTTTTCCCATTGCTCGGCCCGGTATCCTGTCTCTTCGGCGAGTTCCCGGACGGCAGTAGCTTCCGGAGCTTCGCCCGGTTCGAGAGTTCCAGCCGGGATTTCCAAAAGCGTTCGGCCAACGGCGAGTCTTTGGTTTCGAACAAGACAGATTCGGTTGTCGTCGAGGAAAGGTAGGATGGCGACGGCTCCCGGATGCAGCACGGTTTCTCGCTCCAGGATCGACCCATCGGGCCGAGCTGCTGTCGTCCGAGTCACCTGGACGTAGCGCCCGCGAAAGAGGATGTTGTGGGTGATGTCCTCAGGGGTCAGCTCGAACGGACTTTCGGGATTGCTCAAGAGTTTCCTCGTTTCGTGATTTTCGTAGTCCGGTGGTCTGCGAAATGCGGTATAGTTGTCTCTTTCGGCCAGTGGTGAATTTGTGCCTCTGGACCGGCGATGATAGAATAATGTGTGGTACTTGACAAGCACTCCACCAGGTGAATCGTAATGC
>CAYYUU010000064.1:0-14281 GCA_964474955.1 uncultured Alcaligenaceae bacterium
AGAGAACCGTATCGTATCCGGTGAGTTCACTTTCGTGGTCTCCGTTCTCGACTTAGCGTGGCATCTCCTGGGCTCGGATGAGTTTACACTCGATCTCTTGATCGTCGATGCTCGGATAGTAACTCCGGCTTGCGAACGTGATTTTGTAGCCCGCCTTGCGAAACAGATCTCCGGTCGCTTCTTGCAGACTGCCAGCCGGGATGCCCAACTTCAGAACGTTCTCGCTCATTTCTTGTAAACCTGTTTGGGGTCGAAAACACGTTCGCCGACGACCGTGACTTGATCGCCTTCAATCTTCCGGAAGAAACAAGCCTTGTATCCTTCATGGCAGGCAGCCCCACCAATTTGATGGACCTTCAAGAGAATGGTGTCGGCGTCACAATCGACGTACATTTCGCGGACTTCTTGAACGTTGCCGCTCTCTTCGCCCTTTCGCCAAAGTCGATTTCGACTTCGCGAAAAATAGACAGCTCGCCCGGTGCGGAGGGTTTCTTCCCAGGCTTCTATGTTCATGTATGCGAGCATCAAGACCTCGCCCGTGTCGATGTCCTGGGCGATGGCGGGAACCACGCCGCCTGCTTTGTCAAAATCTATGTCCATGGAGAATTCGTGCTCCGTCAGAAGCAGTATAGGAGTGTCGGGGTATCTTCTACCAACCCGATGCATCCAAAGCGCCTGAAGGTATGTTTCACGCTCCGCTCTGAGCCTCGCTCGCATTTCGGGTTGGTATTCGAAGTGACGCCGCCCAAGACCCTTTCCCGACCGCCCTCTAATACCGCAACAAGCTAAACACCTCGTAAGGAGTCAACACTTCTCGGCCCTTGAGGAATTCCAACTCGACCAAAACGACACACGCCGCGACATTCCCGCCGGCCTTCTCTATGAGTTGACAGCCGGCTTTCATCGTGCCACCGGTCGCCAACAAATCGTCGACAATCAAGACCCTCGAATCTTGGGGGATGGCGTCAATGTGGACGTGCAGTTCGGCGCTGCCGTATTCCAAATCATACGAGAACGAGTGCGTTTGATACGGAAGTTTGCCGGGCTTCCGGAGCGGGACGAGCGGCACTTGCATCTCCAACGCCATCGGCGCCGCGAACAAGAATCCACGAGCTTCGGCAGCGGCCACCGCATCGATCTGTTGCCCTTGATACCTTTCGCACATCACCTTGACGGCATGCCGGAATGCTTCCGGGGAACTCAGCAACGGCGTGATGTCCTTGAAAAGGATTCCCGGTTTGGGAAAATCTGGAATGTCTCGAATGTAAATCTTGAGGTCCATAAGCTGTTACTGTGTTCTCTGGTCGCTTCGCGGTCGTGCCAAGGCATTCGGAGAGTGCCATCTTTCGGTTCGCGAAAGAACGCCTGTTTGTTCGGCCTCTGTTCGATGAGCGAAAGGCGACAATCCCAAACGCGACACTTATTGATCCGAACGCCGAGGTACGACTCACCTCGCTCCAAGGTTATGGGGTGGCGGCAAGTACGTCAAAGCACTGTGACAGAATACTAATTTCGAAAGGCAAAGCAACCATGCCGTGGTCGATCCGCCGAGCAACCGTTGACGACGCTCCAACGATAGTGGATTTTAATTGCCGCCTGGCCAAAGAGACGGAAGACCTCGACCTCGATGCGGCATTGATTCAACCCGGAGTCCAGGCGGGTTTGGGTGACCAAGCCAAGGCTCTATATTTCGTGGCCGAAAACGACGCCCAAGAAATCGTTGGCCAAATCATGGTGACGTTCGAATGGAGCGACTGGCGCAATGGTTGGTTTTACTGGATCCAGAGCGTCTACGTCCGACACGATTCCCGACGCCAGGGAGTCTTCCGGGCACTCTTCGAACACGTGGAACAGCGGGCCACCAACGACTCCGACGTGATTGGCTTGCGGCTCTACGTCGATGATACGAATGCCCCGGCCCAAGAAACGTATTACAACCTGGGGATGAAACGCTCGACTTATTTCGTGTTGGAGAAATATCCGCTGTAAAGTATCTGCGCAAGAAAAATCCGCCGTTCTTGGAATGGCCACGCTTTCTTGCTCCCGGTCGGAAGGCCAGACTATGGTCTGTCGCCCCAAAAGAGGAAACGCCGTGCGGTTGACGGACAAGGCTGGAACCGGCTCCTTCTTCTGCCCCATTTCCTTACCCTGTCCAACGGACCAAAAAACGGAAAAGATTTTCACGCCGATGCGAAATCCTTCAACATCGCCGGCGCAGACTACTTCCCATTTTCTGTCCGCTGGTTGATTCTCGAAGGCAGAAATTTTTTCCGTTATTGACGGTTGACCCCATCACACAGCCGCTTATACTGTTCTACAACTGTCATCCATCTGTATATAACTAAAGAGTCATTTAAGTTTCTTTTTTGTCTTCCTTGATGGAACAAGCCTGATGGGGTTGCTCCGGGGAAACGACTCCCAAAATGGTTGGCCATCAACGACCAACGGCCGCAATGCCGAACCGAGATACGTTTATGAACGACTCGATCGTGGACAAAATCTTCTCCTTGTTTCTAGAGCGAGGCGAAGCTGCATACATCGGTGAGAAGGTCAGTCAAACCGAACATGCCCTTCAATCCGCCTGGGCTGCCGAGAAAGCCGGCGCCAGCAGCGAGTTGATTGCTGCGGCTTTGCTTCATGACATTGGCCATTTGTTGCACCGACTCCCCGAAGACATCGCCGACCAGGGCGTGGACGACCGCCACGAAGAATTGGGCCAGCGATTCCTGGAGAAGTATTTCCCGCCCGAAGTGACCGAGCCCGTTCGGCTACACGTCAACGCCAAACGATACCTTTGTGCCGTTGATCCCGAACACTTGGGCAAGCTCTCGCCGGCTTCGGTGAGAAGTCTTGGCCTCCAGGGGGGACCATTCTCCCCGGAAGAGACGACCTATTTCGAAAGCCTCCCCCACTTCCAAGCAGCCGTAGCACTTCGCCGATGGGACGAAATGGCAAAGGTCGAACGGTTCGAAACACCTACCATCGAACATTTTCGTCCACACCTGGAGGCTTGCCTTGTCTCGCCCAACGAATAATGCGGAAATCAAATTGGTGGTCTTCGATTGGGCCGGGACGACGGTCGACTTTGGCTGTTTTGCTCCCGTCGCGGCATTCATCGAAACCCTCGCCAGACACGACGTCGAGGTGACGCCCGAGCAAGCCCGCGGTCCGATGGGACTGCACAAGAAAGATCACATCCGCGCCCTCCTGCAGATGCCAGAGGTCGGCCAACAGTGGAAACAGATCCATGGTGCCGACTGGACCGAGGATAGCGTCGAACGACTTTTCCGCGAGCACTTCATCCCGCTCCAACTGGCAGCCATCCACGAACACGCACAGATCATTCCCGGATTGCTTGAGACCGTCGCAGCCCTTCGCGAACAGGGCATCAAGATCGCAACTTCCACAGGATATTTTGCGAAGGCCGCCGAACTGGTCTACCAAGCAGCCGCCGAACAAGGTTACGTACCCGATACGAACCGTTGCGCCGAGGACGTGCCAACGGGACGTCCGGCGCCCTGGATGATCTTCCGCCAGATGGAAGAGCTGGAGATTTACCCGACGTCGAGTGTCGTCAAAGTCGGCGACACGATTCCGGACGTCCAGGAGGGATGCAACGCAGGTGTCTGGACCATCGGCGTTGCCAAGACGAGCAGCGAAGTGGGGCTCTCCCAACAAGAGTGGGAAGCGCTCTCTCCAGCCGACCAACGAACTCGGTTGACCGCAGCGAAGGAGACGCTACAAGGTGCCGGGGCGCATGCCGTGATCGACTCGGTTGCCGAACTCCCGGCTTTCCTCTCCCAAATCCGAGAATGGTCGAAAAACGATACCCGCCCGTAAACCGATTGCGAGACGAGCGAAGAATGTGGAGCGGAAAAGTTTGGCTTTTCCGCAATGCCACCTCTCGCTCGTTCAGAAGGACCCATTGTGATGGATCAAGACACCCCGTATCTCCTGCTCACTCCTGGGCCGTTGACGACGTCACGTTCCGTGCGAGCCGCCATGCAGCGTGACCACTGCACGTGGGACGACGACTATAACTCGATCGTGATGGACATTCGCAGGCGGTTGGTCGAACTCGCGACAGAGAAGGACGCGACCAAGGCGAGAGATTTCACGTCTGTGCTGATGCAAGGGAGCGGGACGTTCTCGATCGAGGCGGCCATCGGTTCACTCACGCCCCCCGACGGAAAAATCCTGATCGTCAACAACGGTGCGTACGGTGCTCGGATGGTGCAGATCGCGCGGTGTCTCCGGATCGACCACACCGAACTAACGTTCTCCGAAACCGAGCAAGCTTGCCCGAAGAAAATCGACGAGGCGTTGCGAAGCGATCCAGGCATCACCCACGTCGCGGTCGTCCATTGCGAGACGACGACCGGCATGGTCAACCCGGTCGAGGAAATCGGACAAGTCATCAAGAAGCTGGATAAGATCTACTTCGTGGACGCCATGTCGTCGTTCGGAGGCATTCCGCTTGACGTCAATGACATCCAGGCCGATATCCTCGTTTCGTCTGCGAACAAGTGCATCCAAGGCGTGCCGGGCTTCGCCTTCGCCATTGTCCGCCGTAGTTTGATCGAACAAAGCAAAGGGTGGGCGCGGTCGGTCAGTCTCGATTTGTATGACCAGTGGAAGACTATGGAGGAGAAAAACGGCAAGTGGCGTTATACTTCGCCGACTCATGTTGTTCGTGCGTTCGCGGAAGCCCTGGCCGAACTGGAGCGAGAAGGCGGCGTGGCAGCTCGCCACCAACGATACACCAAGAATCAATCCCGCCTCGTGGAAAAGATGGAACAGATTGGTTTCCGGCCATTACTCCCTCGCAAATATCATTCTCCGATCATCACGTCTTTTTATTTTCCGGACGATCCGAAATTCTCGTTCGAGAGTTTTTACGAAGCCCTCAAGAAACGCCGATTTGTGATCTATCCGGGAAAGATCAGCCAAGCCGAGACGTTTCGCATCGGCAACATCGGCCATGTCTTTGTCGAAGACATCGACGAACTCGCCGACGCGATTACCGAAGCCCTCAAGGAACTCGGCATCCAACTCGATCCGAAGAAGACGGACATCTCGGCGGCCTGATAAGCGACGCATTTGGAAAGGTTGCTTTTCGCTCCGCGAAAAGTTTTTCGTCTTTGATGGCCATTCGCTGATCGGAATGCAACTCTCCGAATCGCACAAAATCCGCCATTGTGTTCTCACCCTTATTTCTCCGACCACACCTGGTTTCGAGGGTGTGGTACACTGAAGATTTGACAACTTGGTGTATGTCAAAGTTGCCTTAGATCCGGTCAGTGCGCGGAGAAAATGGTCGTGAGCATCCTCGTCATCAATTCTGGTTCGAGCAGTCTCAAGTTTGCCGTCTTCGAAACCTCGTCCTTTGGGACTGTCGCCACCGGAAAACTCCAGTGGCGAGGCGACCACGCCGCGGGGACGAGCACCCTCGAATTCGGCGACACCAAACGCGAACACGAAGTCTCGATTTCCGGATACGAAGAAGCCGTGCGGCACGCGCTGCAGTCACTCGAACGCGAGAACATCATCACCTCGGAGCAAGCCATCGAAGCCGTTGGGCACCGAATCGTTCATGGCGGTTCGCTTTTCCCCAAGAGTGTTCGCATCGACGCCCACGTCAAGGAGGGCATTCGAAACCTCGCGGAGTTTGCTCCGCTCCACAATCCACCTGCCCTTGACGCCATCGAGGCCATCGAAAAAGTTCTCACAAATGTGCCGAACGTGGCGGTCTTCGATACTTCGTTCCACGCGACGATCGGTCCCGAGTCTCACGTCTATCCGTTGCCTTTCGAGTGGTACGAACAAAAGCAAGTGCGGCGTTATGGGTTCCACGGAATCAGCGTCGACTATTGCACGCGTCGTGCTGCGGAACTGTTGAACCGCCCAGCCACGGAACTTCGATTGGTCGTTTGCCATCTTGGAAATGGTTGTTCGGCGACCGCCGTCCAAAACGGTAAGAGTGTCGCCACCACAATGGGATTCACTCCCCTCGAAGGTCTCATGATGGGAACTCGCTGCGGGTCGATCGATCCGAGCGTCGTGGTCTTCCTACAAACTCAAGCCGATCTCTCGCCCGAAGAAGTCGAACGCATCTTGAATCACGAATCGGGCCTCCTTGGCGTCTCGGGCGTTTCGTCCGATTTTCGCGAAGTCGAGGCAGCATCGCGAGACGGGAACGAAAGGGCGAAACTTGCGATCGACATTTACGCGGAGCGAATTCGAATGGCCATCGGAGCGTTGGTCGTGAAGATGGGCGGCGCCGATGCGGTGGTCTTCACGGCGGGCGTCGGAGAGCACTCGGCGTCACTTCGCGAGATGGCTTGCCGAGGATTGGAATGTGTCGGACTCCAACTCGACACCAAGGCGAACTCCGAGTGTCAGCCCGATGTCAACGTCGCAGCGAATGATTCGCGAGCCAAGATTCTGGTGATCCACACTCGCGAAGAATTGCTGATCGCCAAAGAGACGCACGCCATCGTGATGGGTTCGTCGGTTTCTTAATTTCCACTCGAAAATCTTCCTCACCAATTTTTCCTGTTTCTGCTTGCAAAGAGAATTTCTTGCCGCTACTGTAACACTTAAATGTGACACAGGTACACAAGGCGCCAAGATGCTATTCGACATCCAGCCCAAATCCGCCGTGCCGATTTTCGAACAGATCGTCGCACAGGTGATCTACGGGATCGCGTCCGGGACGCTCCCGGTCGGGACGATGATTCCTTCGGTGCGTGAGCTCGCGGAGAAAATCCTCGTGCATCCGAATACCGTCTCCAAGGCGTTCCAGGAACTTGAACGTCGCGGGGTGATTGTGGCCCGACGCGGCAAGGGCATGGAGGTCACTCCCGAAGGGCCGGAAATTTGCCGCGAACAACGGCAGGAAATTCTCAGGAAACGAATCCGCGACGTTCTGCGGGAAGCCTCCCTGGCTTTGTCCCAAAAACAGCTCCGTGAACTCGTGGAAGAAGAAATCAAACACGTCGAACAACAAACTCAAGTCAACGGCCAGAAGTGAGGCGTCCTGAGTTCTTCAGGACGTCATGGGAGAGATACCACATGGAAAATGCGATCGAGATCCGTAATTTGGTCAAACGGTATGGCGGACAGAAAGCCGTCGACGACCTGAACCTGGACATCCCGAAAGGGTCGGTCTTTGCGTTGCTTGGCGAAAACGGAGCCGGCAAAAGTACGACGATCAAAATCCTGACGGGGCTGCTCCGAGCCGATAGCGGCAAGGCTTTGGTCCTTGGCAAAGATGCCTGGCGCGACGCCCAATCCCTTCGCCGACTCGTCGGGTATGTGCCCGAACGACCGCGGTTCTATGACTGGATGAACGTGGCCGAAATTGGTTGGTTCACGGCGGGCTTTCATCACCGGAACTATCTTGCGACGTACAACGATTACCTCCGAAAATTCCAACTCTCTCCGCAGTCCAAACTCAAGACACTTTCGAAAGGCCAATACGCCAAGGTCGCTCTCGCTCTTGCGTTGGCCATCGAACCGGACGTCTTGATTCTCGACGAACCAACTTCCGGCCTGGACTTGCTCGTTCGGCGGGAGTTCCTCCAGAGCATGGTCGGGCTCGCGAGCGAAGGACGCACGATCGTCATCGCCAGCCACCTTATTTCGGAAGTCGAACGAGTCGCCAGCCACGTCGCGTTCATGGGCGGCAGTAAGCTCTTGCTTTCGTCGTCGATGGAAGACCTCCGCAAACGTGTCGTCAAGTACAGCGTCCGCTTTGACGACCAAGCCCCCGACCTTTCGCCACTCGGGAACGTTCTCCAACGAAACGGCAGCGGAAACATGACGCAAGCGGTCGTTCTCGATCCGGTGGTCAACAAGGCCCACGAACTGAGCGAGACAGAGAGCATCGTGGACGTCGAAGAATCCCCCTTGAGTCTCGAAGATGTTTATTGCGCGCTGTTGGCCAAGGACAAAGGAGAGCAACAATGAGAGCCACATTTCGCATGGCCTGGAAAGAATATCGACAACAACTCTCCTTCTGGGTCGCCATCGTACTGTTGTCCTTGTTCGCAGCCTTCGTGTGCATGGCGTTGGTGCCGAATGGGTCGTTCGCCGTCGGCAACGATGATTTCCTGGGCCCCATTTTCCGCGGGATCATCTACGTGCTGGCTACGACCGGCGGCGTTGTGGCCGGTGCGTTGTTGTTTGCCGGAGAGTACGAGACGCGAACGACATGGTTTCTCAATTTGCTCCCGGCGAGGCGAGAGACGATCTGGCTCGGGAAGGTCTTGGCGGGAGCGATGCTAACATTGGTCCAAGCATTGCTGCTCTGTTTGGTCTGGATGGTCGCCTATTCCAAAGCGTGGAGTCAACCCTGGAGCTACGCGGACGGTGCCCTGTGGGAGAAAGAATTCGTCGAAGCCTTCCAGAATCGGCTTCCATCTTTGATCCTACTCGTCAGTTTGGCGTTCGAAGGATTCGCATGGGCCGCACTGGCATCGACCCTCTCGCGGAGCGTCATGGCTGCGGTCGGCCTAACCGTCGGCTTCTCGACGATCGCTTGGATCATCTCGGTCGGCGTCTACATCGGACAACAAGAATACTTGTATCTCATCCCCCGTTCGCTCCTCGGCGGGATGGCATTTCTGTTGTCGTTGTTCGTGTATTCTGCCCCTGCCCGAAGCCGAGCGAGGCGGGCACAGCAATCCACCGTCCCCAAACCGTCGAGTCTGGGTGTTCTCATTTGGTTGAGCGTTCGCCAAAGCTGGGCTCTCTGGATCGGGCTCGCGAGCTGCAGTGTGGCGACGGGAGTTGTTGTGGCCTTTTACGGGGTGATTGCCTGGCCAGCCGCGACGTTGTTGATCGGAGTCATCTGTGGATTACACGTTTTTCAGCCGGACCAACTAGACGAGCGATTTCGTTTCTTCGGGGACCAACGAATTCCACGGACACGAGTGTGGTTCACGAAAGTCTTTGTTGGATTCTTGATCGCCGTACTTCTCTTGGGGTTCATGGCCACACTGGCTTCGGTGATGACTCTGGGATCGCCAATCTTCCAAGGGAACATGAACCCCGGCCAAACTTGGTATCAGTTGTTCGTCGAAAAACAAGTCATTCCGGGGTTCGTGCCGTTAGCTCAATTCCTTCCCGTCTGGGCGGTGTATGGTTTCACGGTTGGGTTGCTGTGCGGACAACTGTTTCGCAAATCCGTCGTGTCATCGATGGTTGCCCAAGGTCTGAGCGTCTTGTTGCTTTTGGCGTGGCTGCCATCAATTGCCTGCGGAGGCTTGCCTACGTGGCAACTGTACGTCGTGCCGCTCATGCTACTCTTCGCAAGTTGGGCCTTCATGCGTCCCTGGTTGAGCAGCCGCGGTTACGAGCGACCAGCCCTGTATGGTATCGCAGGTTTGGGCCTGTTGGTCGTGTTGTGGATGGCCGGTTCGATTTGGTACCGAATGGCAGCAATCCCGGACGTCGATCCGTCGTTTGACCCAAATCGCTACGTTGCCAGCATCCCCCAAGGAGAGAAGAACAAGGCCAAGACGGCTTTTCTGGTTGCTTTGAAGGAGCTGAAAAAACACCAGACTCTGGTCACACAGAAGCTCGATCCCGATCCCAAGCCCGGTGACGACGAACCACCAGAAGGCGTTGATTCAGTCTCGCCTGAGAAACTACTCTCGGACAAGGCAAGCGAACTCAAGAAGGAAGAAGTGGAGAACATTTGGAAAAAACTGGATCCTTGGGTCACAGAAATCCGTGCCGGAACATGGGACGAAAAACTCGCCAAAGCCTGTGACCAACCGTTTGGTGCTCTTGTCGATCCCAGGATGTTTTGGCACTCCAACAACGACGACGTCATTCTCTTGGCCACTCTCCCGTCTGGGGCGGTCTATGAACTCCTCTTTTGTTCGTTACAACAACTTCGCAACGGCAACGTGGAAGAAGCGTCAAGACGTCTCGTGACGGCGTTTCGTGTCATTCGCCACGTTCGACCTTACGAGGTGGGGTCTTCGGGTTCGCGAAGAGACTCGACTGAAATTGAGCGACGTTGTTTTGTGGTACTGAGGAAAGTCCTCCGAAAACTGAACGCACTTCCCGCTCCCAAGGCAAAGGGAATCTTGAGAAGTCTTCTCGACACTCTCAAGGAACAAGAAACGGCTTTCCCGACGGCCCTTGAGATTTACAAGGCCAGCTACGTTTCTCAAGTTTCCTTGATCGAAACTTACGGCCTCCAAGAAAAGCGACCACTCGCTGTGCAAATTGAGCGCAAATGTCAGCTCGTACCCTGGGAAATGGAGCGCCAACGCCGACTCCGGAATCTGCTGGTAGCGTCGCAAGTGTGGGTGGTGCAACAGAAACCTTGGGAGTTGCCAAAGATGCCGGATTCCGAGATGGTCCCTTGGCAATTACAGGGAAGAGCGTTGTGGAACGCAGGAGTGACGATACCAGGAAGTCCAGGAACTGCTGTCGAAAAAAATGTCTGGCGGGGGTTATACGAACGGGAATTGAAGGCCACAATCCCAAGCGTGGCCCTTTGGCATCTCTCGCCGCTCTCGATTCTCAGCTCACGAGCCAACGCGGTTCTCGCCCTTCGCAAGGCTCAACTCCAGGTCGCTCAGCGCCTTTACTTCGCCGAGACGGGCAATCGGACGACCGCAACGAAGGACCTCGTTCCAAAATATTTTAGGGAAGTGCCGAGGAATCCTGTTACTGGCGAAGCCATGACGGAAATCCCGGCGTTGGAGAAGTGATTGTGGTTCGCAAAGTTGCTTTTCGCGGAGCGATTTGATTGCAAAGTAAAAGAACTTTTAGCGGAGCGAAAAGCAACATCCCAAACCGCCCTTACCGACTGATCTTATCCTTGCCCACCCACTTCTGAAGGACTTCGGGTATCAGCACAGTCCCATCTTCTTGTTGATAGTTTTCGAGGATGGCCAGGATCGCACGAGTGCTTGCGATGGCGGTTCCATTGAGCGTGTGGACAAACCTCGTGCCTTTGAAGTCGGGGCTCTTGTAGCGAATGTTGAGCCGTCGGGATTGGTAGTCAGTGCAGTTCGACGTCGACGTGACTTCGCCATAGTCGCCGCCATCGCCGCGACCGGGCATCCACGCTTCGATGTCGTACTTGCGGTAGGCCGGTCCGCCGAGGTCACCGGTGCAAGTGTCGATGACGTGGTACGGCAATCCGAGTCCCTGGAAGATTTCCTCTTCGATGGCGAGTATTTCTTCGTGGATGGCGTCGCTCTCTTCGGGGACACAGAACGCGAACATCTCGACCTTGGTGAATTGGTGGACGCGATACAGTCCGCGTGTGTCACGTCCGGCAGCCCCGGCTTCGGTGCGGAAGCAGTGCGACAGCCCGACGTATCTTTGCGGTAAGTCGCTCTGCTGGAGGATTTTATCCTTGTGCATCCCGCCGAGTGTGATTTCTGCGGTCGCGATCATACACAGGTCGGTGTTCTCGATACTGTAGATTTGAGTTTCTTCGCCCCGCGGGATGAACCCGATTCCCTCAAGGACTTCGGCCTTGGCCATGTCCGGAGTGATGATCGGGGTGAATCCTTTTTCCACCAGCTTTTGCATGGCGTATTGGACGAGCGCGATTTCGAGCAACGCCCCTTCGTTCTTCAGATAATAAAATTTCGGCCCGACGACGTTCGAACCCGCTTCGAAATCGGCCAGGTCGAGAGCCTCGCACAACTCGTAATGGTCCTTCGGTTTGAAGTCGAACTTGGTCGGCTCGCCGTGTTTCTTGATCTCCTTGTTCGCAGAATCATCCGTTCCGACCGGGGCGTCGGGATGTGTGATGTTTGGGATGATGCTCAGAGCTTCTTTGAGTTGAGCTTCGACTGCTTTCGCTTGGTCTTCGAATTCAGAAACTTTCTCGCGAAGTTCTCGACCTTTCTCGATCAACTTCTGCCGCTCACCGGCGTCCTTCGTTCCTTTGATTTTCTTCTGATTTTCGTTGGCTTCTTGTTGGTATTGCTGTGCTTCGTGGCGAAGTTTCTTTCGTTGGTCGTCTAACGAGACCACAACATCCACATCGGCCACGACGTTTCGGTTTTTGCAATTTTCTTTGACCGCGTCGAGATTCTCACGAATGTAGGCGACGTCGAGCATGAGTTATCCAAGGAAAAAAGTTAGATCGAATTGGATGGCCGGAGCCGCTTCGGTTGAGTTTTGGGGCTTTGAGCCACTCCGTGGCTCAAAACAAACCAAATGCAACATTCTCTCACTCAAGACAACCAACCACTCTCCCAGGTTCATGCCCGCCGTTCGAGCGGAACATACGCCTTGTCTCGCTCGCCGGAGTAGACCTGCGACGGACGGAAGATGCGGTTATCTTGCAGTTGTTCGAGCCAGTGGGCCAACCAACCGGCGACGCGGGCGATGGCGAAGATCGGCGTAAACAAGTCTCGCGGAATCCCGAGCGATTGATACACGATCCCCGAGAAGAAATCGACGTTCGGATAAATCCCTTTCGACGAGAGCTTTTCGGCGACGACTTTTTCGAGTTCCATCGCGACCTGGAATTGGTGCGATTGGTCTTCTTCCGAGAGGGCCTGGTTGGCGAATTCTTGCAAGGCCTTGGCCCGTGGGTCTTTGGTCTTGTAGACGCGATGGCCGAAGCCCATGATCTTCTTCTTGTTGGCGATGGCGTCTTCGGCCCACGGGCGGACGTTGCTGATCGAGCCAATATCTTCTAGTGTGTCGAGCACTCTTTCGTTGGCCCCGCCGTGGAGCGGTCCGTGAAGACTTCCAATGGCCGAGCTGACTACGGCATAGGGAGTCGCCAACGTCGAACCGGTCACTCTCGCCGTGAACGTTGAGGCGTTCATCGTGTGTTCGGCGTGGAGGATCAGGCAGGCGTCGATGACCTTCCGGATGGCCGGACTCGGATCCTTCTCGAAGAGCATATAATAGAAGTTGCCCGCGTGGTCGAGGTCTTCACGAGGCGTCACGGCGTCTTCGCCTTGCCGAAGTCGGTGGAAGGCGGCCACGAGCGTCGGAAGTTTGGCCACAAGTCGAACGACTGCCTCCCAATTCGTCTCCGAGTCGCTCACGTCCTCCATCGGGTAGAACATGGCCATCGCGGCAACGCTCGCCTGCAACGCGTCCATCGGATGGCCCGACTCGGGCATGCATTTGATCAAATCTTTGAGCCTGTACTTGATCCGTCGTTCTTGCTTGAGGTGGGCGTCGAAATCGACCAGTTCCTTCTGAGTCGGCAGCTGTCCCTTGAGCAACAACCAGCACGTTTCTTCGAAGTTGCTTTCGCGGGCCAACTCCTCGATGGGGATGCCGCGGTATTCAAGCCGTCCTTTTTCGCCGTCGATGAAACTGACCGCGGATTCCGCCGCGGGAACCTTCTCCAGGCCCTTGATGAAGGGGAATCCTGTCGTATCGGCCATGTTTGCCCCCAGGAGACAGGCTTTTCGCCACGCCAAGAAGAGTCGTCCTGGCACAAAATGGCGGAAAGCAGAATACACGTAATTTTAAGAAAGAAAATCTGCTTGGGAATTATTGATGTCCCCAGCAGATTGATTATATCCAGCCGATTTCAAGCTGGTTAGCTTACCACTACCTTATTCAATAACCCCAAGTCCGGCTAGAAGTTACGCCCTCCGATGGGGCGTGGTAAAGTAGCAGGCACTCGGACCGCGAACTCGATGACTGTCCGATTTCGGCGTGTGGTTTCGTAAACGGAAGAAGCGATGGTTATCCAAACCGAAAACGGCCCGAAGCAGTATTTCGCGTTTCGCTATAGATGTCGCTTCGCCGCGATCAGCTACAAGATTGTGGTGTGTTGGGAGTTGTTTTTCGCTCTGCGAAAAGTTCCGAGCGCGTTTTCCTGTTGGGTTGCTCTGAGTTTGAGGTCCTTTGGTCACGCGCCCCAATCCATGCCGGAATTGCTCTTTCCTTTAAGATTTTACCCGTCTTGCGTGCGCTTTTGGACACTCCCACGACCTTTTTCCGAACGTCGTTTTTCGTGCGGGAGGTCGAAAAAGGTACACAAAAAGCGCAAAAATACCTCGCCCTGATTTTTGCGCTTTTTGTGTACGCTATTTGACCCAGGCGGGAGCATTTTCGAAAGTTCGTTTTTTCGAGTAGGAGGTGCAAAACACGTACACAAAAACCACAAAAATACCTCGTCCTGATTTTTGTGGTTTTTGTGTACGTGTTTTGGGAGTTCAAGTCGCATTTTCGAAAGGTCGTTTTTCAAGTGGAAGGTAGAAAATGCATACACAAAACCCACAAAACCCACAACACAGAGGTTTTGTGGGTTTTGTGTACCGAA
>CAYYUU010000065.1:0-14156 GCA_964474955.1 uncultured Alcaligenaceae bacterium
ACCAGACCATGCACCAGATCAAACAAGTGATGGACTTCACGGCAAAGCAACAAGGCCAGGAGCCAGAATACAACTCCGTCTTCGAGACGTCTCTGGCGATCGTGGATGGCATCCATACGGTCGTTCCTCGGTCGGACGACCTGGGTATCTTGACAGAGAAACTCACGAACCAGGACTTGCTCTCGGAGAAGGAGTTGGAGGTCAAGCAGGCACAGTACAAACTCGTCTGGTCCGAGGAAATGCTCGAAAAATACAATAGCCGGGCCTACTGGATCGAATCCTTTGGGATTTCGACTGCGTACTTAGTCGTCCTCGTTGGGCTGGCTTGTTGGCGATTTTCGGTTCGAGATTATTAGTGGGTGAACTCATAGAAATTGTCGGTGGTTGTGTGACAAGACTGAAGCGCGAGCGAAGGACAAACTCGATCCTTCGCTCGCGCTTCAGCCTTGTGGGGCATCGAAGAACTGATAACTTCAGCTTCCGCACACGACTCCCAACCCATTCGCCGTGCCGCCTCTCAAAGCCCAGACACTCCCCCGCGGCGTTGCATCGAGTCCTCTCCACGGTTTCGAGGCACGTCTTCCCCTCCGAACCTTAGACAACAAACTTGCCGCCGGTCAGTGTTTGCAGTAGTGTGAGTTCAACCGAGGCACGTGGGCCTCGGCGTTTGGAAGTGTACGCACACGCCGGAACTTGGGTGCGGCAAAGTCGGTTTTGGTTCGCCCTCCTCTCCCCCTGCAAAATCGAACAGTGCATCGTGGTCCCCGGATACGTTGGGTTTTCGGCGGACATCGGACAAATTGAGGTTCTCGGACGCCGCTGAGCATAGCGACCAAGAAACGCTAGAGGAGTTCTGAATGGATCTGCATCCGTTAGCTTTGACGGGGATTCTTTGGGCCGGTACGGCCATCTGGATTTTTTTCATCATCCTGACGAACCGGAAATCCCACCCCAAAGCTCTTTTCTATTTATTCTTCGTGGAGATGTGGGAACGCTTCAGTTACTACGGCATGCGGGGCCTGTTGACGCTCTACATGATTGCCAGCATGCAGGAGGGAGGGTTCGGCCTGGCCCAATCCGAAGCGTATGGAATTTACGCCGCTTACGGTGCCATGGTCTACCTGACCCCGATCCTCGGTGGGTTTCTCGCGGAGTACGTAACAGGCTACCGCAAGGCGATCATTTGGGGAGCGGTCCTCATGACGGCCGGTCACGTCGCCATGGCGGTCGAAAATCAAACGGTCTTCATCGTCGCCCTGGGGTTGTTGATCCTGGGCAATGGTTTCTTCAAGCCGAACATCTCAAGCCTCATCGGAAAACTCTACCCCGAAGGCGACCCGCGAAGGGACTCTGGATTCACGATCTTTTACATGGGCATTAACGTTGGGGCGTTTCTGACCGGCTTCACATGCGGGACGATCGGCCAAGAATATGGTTGGCATTATGGTTTTGGACTCGCCGGCATTGGGATGGCCATTGGACTCGTGATGTTCCTCATCGCCCAAGCCCAAGGCGTACTCGAAAATCAAGGGTTCCAGACGCGTGAGGCGAAGGAGCGGAAAGTCGGTGGTCTTCCCGCCGAGGGCCTCGTTTATATCGGCAGTTTCCTCCTTCTGCCCGCTCTGTACTTTTTGATCATCCGCAACGACTTCGTCGATTACATGTTGATGGTAGCGGGCGGTGGCCTGGTAGCGTTCATGATTTTCCATTCGTTCTCCTACGGAAAAGTCCTCCGCGAACGGATGTGGGTGATTGTCGTGCTGTTGTTCTTCACGACGATGTTCTGGGCGTTCTTCGAGCTTGCCGGGAGTGCGTTGAACGTGTTCACCGAGAACAACGTGAACAAAGAGATCCCGCTTGGGTTCATGACGTTGACGCTCAAAGCGAGTAACTTCCAATCGTTCAACCCGCTGTTCATCATTCTGTTCGCTCCGCTGTTCTCGTTCATGTGGGATATCCTCGGAAGGTACAACATGGAGCCAGCCGCGCCTGTGAAGTTCGGTTTCGGGCTCGTGCTCCTCGGGGCTGGCTTCCTCGTGCTCCAGTTAGGCACCTCGTCGGTCGTCGAAGGGATGATGCCGGCGATGTTCATCATCTTGCTGTATCTGCTGCACACCCTTGGGGAGTTGGCCCTTTCGCCAGTCGGATTGTCGTTGGTGACGAAGCTATCTCCTCCACGAATCGTCGGGTTCATGATGGGCTTTTGGTTCTTGTCTTCTTCGATCGCCCACCAGGTCGGCAAGCCGATTGCCCAGTTGACGGCCGTTCCCAAAACCGCCGGTCCCGAGGAGTCCCTTGAAGCCGCCTTGGAAGTGTTCACGATTTTGGGCTGGATAGCCATCGGTGCAGGTGTCTTCCTCTGGCTGCTGTCTCCACTGTTGATCAAGTGGATGCACAAGGAAGCCATCGGGCACCTGCCACCGGAAGCCGAAGAGCCCCCAATCGACCATGCACCCGCACCGAGTTTCGCGGCCCAGGAGGCCGACCCCACCGGCATCAAGGCCGACGAGAAAGGAATCCAAAGGGACGGATAACCAAGTGTCGTATGTTCGGTGGCACGTCCCCGAACAGGACCTCTCTTGCGTTTTCGAAAAGCAACATTGCCCTACGCCTCCCTTTTCCGTTCTCGAAGACGGATCCCCGTGACCGGTACTCTTGTGTATGATGAAAAAGGCCGAACAACGTGTTCGGCCTTTCTTCGTACAAGACCTTCACCGGGAATTCCACGTTTCGTTGGACGAGCACCTATGACAAAGGACGGCCCGAGCACTTCAGACAACGCCCCCCATCCATCCTCCAAGGAACCGGAGCCGACTCGTCATCCATTACCGCCTGATTTGGACTTCAATCCCCAAGTGTTTCTTGTGGGAGCTGGTCCCGGACACCCCGGACTGTTGACGCTCCGGGCCGTGGAATGTCTGGCGATGGCCGACTACGTTCTGTACGACAAACGTGTTCCCGAATCGCTTTTGGAACACGCACCGCCCGAAGCCGAAAAAGTCTGTGTGTCGGAACTGGCCACCTCGCAAAAAGATCGATACTTGCCCATCCACGAAACCATGCGGGCCGTCGTGAGCCAGGGCAAACGTGTCGTTCGCCTCAAGGGCGGCGATCCGTTCATCTTCGGACGCGGGGGTGAGGAGGCCGAGTTTCTCCGCAAAGAAGGCATCTCGTTCGAAGTCGTTCCCGGCGTGACGGCTGCCGTCGGAGCCACTGCTTGCACCGGCATACCGCTGACGCATCGGGCTTATGCGAGTTCGCTGGCCCTCGTCACCGGCCACGAACACCCCGACAAGCCCGAGAGCATCGTCGATTGGGCCAAGCTCGCCGAGTTCGAGGGAACGATCGTCGTCTACATGGGCCTGTCTCGCCTGAGCTACATCGCGAAAACGCTCGCCGAAAACGGCAAGCCGCCAACCACTCCCGCGGCGGTCATCCAGTGGGGGACGACCGGTCATCAAATCACGGTCCAGGCTCCACTCGACCAACTCGCCGAGAAAGTCCAAAACGCCGGCTTGATTTCTCCGGCCCTCGTCGTCATCGGGGAAGTCGTCGGCTTGCGACCGGAGGTCAGCTGGTTCGAAATTCGCCCCCTCTTTGGCAAGCGAATTCTCGTGACTCGACCGCGCAAACAAGCGATGGAATTCGCCCACCGACTCGAAATGCTCGGAGCCATTCCGTTCGTCCTGCCGATGGTCGACGTCCGCGAACTCGATGATTATTCCGAAGTGGACCGCACGATTCAGGAACTCGGCAATTACGATTGGCTCGTCTTCACGAGTCCGAATGGAGTGGGGGCTTTCCTGCGCCGAATCTGGCAGCTGGGTAAGGACATGCGGACGTTAGCGAATCTGCGGATTGCCGTCATCGGTCCAGGGACCGCGAAGGCCCTGGGACGCTATCACCTCAAGCCGGATTTCGTCGCTCCCGTTCATCGGTCCGAAGAATTCGCGGAGGCCCTCAAACCGCTCGTGAAAGGGCAGCGTGTCCTGCTCGCGAGGGCGAACCGAGGTCGCGACGTCCTGCCCCAAGAACTTTCCGCAGTCGCCTCGAACGTGAACCAGATTTCCGTGTACAACCAGGTCGACGATGTCGATCAGCATTCGGACATCGTGAACAAATTGCGTTGTGGAGAGATCAGCCACGTCACATTGACGAGCGAAAATATCGCCCGAGTGTTTTGTCAGTCGCTCGACGAAATTTGCCGCGAACGCATCCTTAGTGGGATTGTGCAGCTCGTGACGATAAGTCCGACGACGAGCGAGAAAGTTCGCGAATTCGATCTGCCCGTCTCTGCCGAGGCGAAAGTCTACTCCATGGATGGCGTCATTGCGGCTTTGATCGAATTGATTCGCGAATAGCGGGAGAGCAACACGAGAAGGGCGAAGACAAGAACGTGAGAATCACTTGAGGGGCATTTGTTGACACTCAGTCATCGAAGATCTTTGGAGGCATCCCAGCCGAGATAGCCGACCACACCCGCGGCAATAATCCCGAGGATGTCGGCGATGAGACTGACTTGACCGAAGGGGATTCCGAGGATGAGATCCAACAAGAACATGAGGATTAAGAAGCCGGCGATCCCCATCGAGCCCCAGCACAACCATTTTTCCATCGAGAGCCCTTTCACGGACCACATAGGCAACTCTGGCTTCCATTTAGAACATCAACAGGGTCCTTATGTGTTTCTACTTTCGGGCAGAAGGCGACACTCGAAAATAGAAAACTTGATCTGAAAACCCATCTTACCGATTTGTTAAATCCTTGCAACCAATGGTGCTGGCGGAACCCAGCGAAACCAAGGGCCAGAAGCGCACAAACCATATAGAGAACAAAATAGGCAGCTTTCGCCACTTTGGCTATCTTCACAGAAGAAAAAAAGTCGGAGGGTTGAGGGTTGAGGGTTGAGCGTCTCCTTACCTGGGGCGTTGCTACGTTGAGTTTGGCTTTCGACCAAAAGAACAAACAACTCTCAACTACCATCCCTCGACCCTTGACCCTCAACCCTCATTTCTCAACTACCGCCGCGTATTCCATCCCGCCGAGGGAACCGGTGTCACCCGGCAATGCGGACAATCCGGATTCATGCATCGGGCGTTCGGGGCTTCTCGGAAGAAGAACGTGATGCCCGAACCGCCACCTTCCTTGAGCGGAACGGTGTATTGAGCCTCGAGAGCTTTCGTCACACGTTCCTGCATGTCCTGAAGGTGAGCGAGGGTGTAGGCGTCGAGCCTCTGCTTGCCCTTCAAGGTCTTGGCCAGCTGGCTACTGATCTGACGCAAGTTCAATCGAGCCAGCGTCGAAATCGGCTTCGTCGCAGCCGAACTCGAAGTCGGCTGCGTCAAGTCGATGAGTCGTTCAACGAACTCCCGTTGGAGGTTTCGGCGAAGGCTCGAGATCATCGGCTTGCGAGCCGTGAATGGACCTTTGCCGGGCTTCTTCAACTCTTCGAACACGGAATCCTTGATCGTCGTCAACATCTCCGGCAACGTCAGAGCGTCCTTCTCGGCCTCGATCATGAGTTCGTTGTCGTAGACTCGTCGCAAAGTCGTTGGGCTCATCAACTTCGTCAACATCGACGACTGGATTCCCATGACGCGGTCGTGGATCGGGAACGTCGGGTCGTCACCGAATGAGAAGCTCTCGTCCGAACGAAGGAAGTCGGCTCGGAGTCGTCGAAGAACTTTCGGCGAAAGCCCATACACGTCGTCCTTGAAAGAGTGGGCAATGACCCACTTCAGGGCATCGCGTTGTTTCTTGGCTTCGACCGGAGTGATCGGCTCACGATCGCCCTTGTCGCCCTTGTGCTCGCGGCGGATGTACGCGCCACCGATCCAGTTGGCCATCATGCTCAACGATCGGACTTGCAACGACAACGTCATTTCGTAGCCGCGTCGAGCCTTGGCCCAGCTCTCGCCTTTTTTCATGTAATCTTTCAACAACCGGGCCCTGTGGTAGTTCGCCAATTTCATTTGATTTTTGGCGTACTCGATGGGTTCGGCGGAAAAATCGTATCGGCGAGCGAGCGGGTCGGGGCCGATGGTATCCTGGTCGGTCAGATACTGGTTGGCCTTCTCGCTACAACGAGCCAAGATCTTCGGCAATTCTTTTTCGTCGAGGGTGTAGCCGTATTCGATGGCCCACGTGTCATACGGACCAACGCCGATCATGGCATAGTCGCCCTGGATCTCGCCGTCCTTGATGTTGATGTTCAGCGGCAGATAATCCATGACGGACGCGGCCAACGGCTTCTTGCCCTTGATCTCCTTGCTGTTGATCTCCTTGAGACTGTACAACGACGACGCCTTGAAGTTGTGGCGAAGGCCGAGCGTGTGTCCCACTTCGTGCGCGACCAGGTCGGCGAGCAACGGCCCGATGAATCGCGACGGAATGCCGTCGAGCTTTTCGTCTTCTTGTTCCTTCTCGGCTTTGCCGTCCTGCTTTTTCTTGCCCTCCTCTTGGGCCTGGAGCATTTCCAGCGTCATACGCAACAGCGTCATGTCGAAGGCTCGACCGACGGCGGCCATGCACATGCCGTTGACCTGGCTGTGACGCCCGACGAGGCCATCGAATTCGTCGTCGCCGAGGAGCTTCGAACGGACATTCCCGAGCGGATGACCGCCAAGAGGTTGGGCACCTCGCATCGCCCGACGTTTGAGCATCATGTTTCGCTTGTGGGCCGGTGCGAGCAAGAATCGAGGATCCCAGCGAGGATGCTTCTCGAGCCACGCGAGCGTTTCTGGGCCGTATCCTTCCATCATCAATTTCGGCAACAATTCCGAAAACTGATTCTCGAAGACGCGGATCCAACCGTCCGTCAGGACGATGTCGGCGTCGAGAATTTCGCCCGTCAAAGGATGAACGCGACTCGGCCCAATGGCCGTGCTGACGTTGTTGTTGAGCCACCGAATGAAATTGTAACGCACGTCTTCGGGATCGAGATCCATGTACGCTTTCGTGCTCTTGTCCTGGAATCGAACTTCGATGGCATTGACGATTCCGACCTTCTCGAAGGCTTTGTTCCAATAAAGCACACCATCCCGGACGAATCGACGATAACGAATCGGCGTCGTGTGCTCGATGTAAAAAATGATCGGCTTCTTCGGGGGGCTCAGCCGAAGTTTCGGATCGGCCTTTTCGAGATGCCACCGGTTGATGTAGCGTGTGCGAGTTTCGTTCCGCTTGTACTTGCCGAGGTCATTGTAGGCCGTCGTGAAATAACCGACGCGGTCGTCGGCCTTTCGTGGCTTGTAGCCCGTTGAATCGGGTATGACGCTGATGGAGTAGTGGAGCGTCTTGAGTCGTCCACCCGAGAGTGGGAGTTTGTACGCCAGCTCGACGTTTTGCGGGAATGCCTTGGCCGTCACGATCTCACGCAACCGGTACGCGGTTGAGCCTGTCGAGACGCCGAAGAACTTGGGGGCTTGTTTGACCAAAAGCTCATCCAGGTCGATCACGTACTCATTCTTCGGAGACTTCGCCAGAATGGGAATGTCGACCAGAACCTTGTCGGTGAACAAGCGTTTGACCGAACTCTTGGATTCCTGGTCGCCGGTCGAACGAGTTTCGACGTTCGGGACTATTAAGGCAAGGCGGCCATCATACTTCTTGAAATAGATGTAGATGTCTCCCGCCTGGAGCCCGGCGAACCGCTCCCCACTTGCGACCGTCAACGCCCAAAAGTACTTTTTCTTGAGTGCTTGCTTGGGAATGACGGCAAGCATTTGTTGCTTCTTCTCGTTGGTCCAAATCTCCCACATCGGCTTTTGACCATCGACCGTGGACACAACCTGCTTGTATCCTTCCATGACCTTCTTGAAGTCTTTCATTTGAGCCGAAGCCGGACTCGGCATCAACGAGCACATAACCATGAAGGCGCCCGCGAGGCAAGGCGCCCACACTCGGGAAGATGGCAGCAGTATCTTCACAGAGTTGTCCTTTCGGAAATAACGTGACTTACTTGGCTGGTAAACTAGTTACTAATTCACCAGCTTACCTGAACCTAACATTCGATAACGTTTCATTGTAGGATTTGGTTCACGAAGACGAAAGGCGATTCATCGTAAACCGTGTGTTGGCCCGGAGATGTGCGAAACGGTTTTGCCGAATAGAGGATGAAGGCAGAACGACAAGAGCCGAGAACCTCACGCGAAGACGCGAAGGTGCGAAGGGAAAGAGACGAAAGACAAGAGACGAACCGCGGATGAACGCGGATGAACACGAATATAATCACCCGATGCGGTATTTTGCATTGGAGAGAAAAACTGACCGGGGGAAGCGATTTGTTCAAATTTCGGAAGAACGTTGCGGCATCGCCTGCGACCATCGTGCCGAGAAATATCCGTGCGCTCCGCGTCATCCGTGGTTCGTCTAACTCCTTTTTCTTTCCTTCGCTCCTTTGCGTCTTCGCGTGAGGTTCTCGGCTCTAGTCGTTCTGCCTTCTGCCTTTCGAATGAACCCGCGTTTTTCCAGAAATTCGCGAGCCACGACGGTCGGATTTCGTTTCAAGACGACGACCTGTCGATTCAGCTCTTGCATCGTTGGTTCATCGATTTCGCCCGCGAGCTTGTTGACGGCGGATTTGATCTTCGGATATTTCTTGAGAATCTTTTCGCGGAATATCGGCACGCCATCGTAGACCGGGAAGTATTTTTTATCGTCTTTCAAAATCTTGAGCTGGTATACCGGGATTTGCCAATCGGTCGCGAATCCGACGACGGCATCGGGGCGATCCCTCGGGTCGGGAGCCTTGAGCGTCCGGTACATCAAACTAGGGATGAATTTCGAAGGCGGATTGGTGAAAGACAAATCGTACTTCTTTTTGAGCCCTTTCCATCCGTCTTGTCTCTCGATGAACGCTCCATTCATGTTGAGTTTCAAATTCGGATGGGCCTTCAGGTCACTGATCGTCTTGATGTTCAATTTCCTGGCCAAGTCCTTCGGCATGACAACGGCGTAAGTGTTGTTGAGCCCAAACGGCTCGAAGACTTCGATCCCGAATTTGCGTTTCACGCCGCGTTCGACGACTTCGGTAATGAGGGTTTGTTGGTCCTCGATCTTTTTCAATTCGGTGACATCTTCTTGCGTGAGGAAACCCTTGTTTCGCAGTTTTTCGAGTTCTTCCGCGGTCACGGGAACCTTGGCGTGGAGGGCGTCGATGGCCGTCAACAACGTTCCCGTGTATTCGGGATAGCCTTCGATCAGGCCATTGATCATCGATTTCCGGAGGAACCCGTCGCCCAGATTCGGGGCGAGTTCGACCTTGGCATCGGGGTATTCGGATTCGATGAGGAGCTTCATCATCTCGCCAAGAATGCGGTTTTCGGCAAAGTCCTTCGTCCCGATCAAGATGTCGGTCGGCTTGCGGACCCACGGCTCCACGAGGGCATATCCCGACATGGCCAGGATGAGCACGACGCTCACCAACTGTCCGGTCGATCCCTTCTTGTCGGCCAACCAGGCAATCGCTCCGAGGGCCCAAAAGACCGTGAACGAAAGGGCCAAAATCGGAATCACTCCGATCAGGATGATGTTGCTGTCTTCGTTGGCAATGCCCGTATAAACGTACTCGCCGAGTCCGCGTGCCCCGACAAGCGTCGAGATCGTCACCATCGCAATCGAGTACATCGCGGCAGTCCGAACGCCCGCCATGATGACCGGCAGCGCAAGCGGGATTTCGACTTTCGTCAGGATTTGCCAGTCCGTCATGCCCATCCCTTTGGCCGCGTCTTTCATACGCTTGTCGACTTGCGAGATCCCCGTCGACGTATTCAACACAATTGGGAAGAGACAATAGACGACCGTAGCGAAGATGGCAGCGTTCACGCCGATCAACGGGAGAATCGCAATCGCAAGACCGAGTAACGCCAGGCTCGGAATGGTTTGGATCAGAGCCAACACCGATATCACAGGTTGGGCAAATCGTTCGAACCTCGTCAGGATGACGCCAATCGGAATCCCGAGCAATAACGCCAAGCCAATCCCGCGCACGACGATCGAAACGAAACGAAACGTCTGCCAACTAAAACCTTTGGCTCGTTCCCACGTTTCTCCCAACGACAACTCCTCCCGTTGTGTTTGTGGCAGTTTCGCCGAAACGGCATCCGCTTCGGCAAACTGTTCGGCGATCTTGCTCACGGCAACTTGGGTGACGCCATACGACGCCATCAGAGCAATGAGGCCCGCCCCGATCAAGAGTCCCAAGTTGCCGCCGCGTTTGGCCAGGGCCGTGATTCCGGTCAGGCCCAGAAACAGGATTGTTGTGAGCACCAGGATGGGAACGACGCCCAACAAAATCAGGGAGATGTCGCCGACCGTGATTCCGTTGGCGATGTATTCGCCGAACCCCGGCGCACCGGCGAGGGCCGCAATCGTGATCATCCCGATGGCATAGACGGCACCAGTGCGAACGCCATCGAGAATGACCGGAAGGGCCAACGGCAACTCGACCTGGACGAGGACCTGGAAGCCCGTCAATCCCATGCCCTTGGCCGCATCGCGGACACGTGGATCGACCTGATTGATGCCCGTGTACGTGTTGAGGATGATCGGGAACAAGCTGTAAATAATTGCCACCACGATCGCCAAATCGGTCTTCACGATGGCCAACACCGAAATGCAGAAACCGAGAAACGCCAAACTCGGAATCGTTTGCAACAACGCGAACGCCGAGAGAAACGGCGTCGCATATTTCGGAATTCGGCTGAGTGCAATGCCGATCGGGATGCTCACCAACAACCCGAGCCCGAGCCCCTGAAACACTAACGACAGGAACGCACCCAGCTGGGCGAAAAAGTCGGCCCTGCCGAATAATTGTGTGGAAAGTTCTTGGGCCATTGAGAGATCTTGGGCCGCGAAAAGCGTGACGTCAGTCATGGAAGAACTCTGGATAAGAGTAGGTCGGTCTGCGATTTGTTTTTTTAGGGTGTGTTGGCGCTCGCGCTTGTCACGTCCTACAACCTCAGTGGCTCTGGCTGCCGGTTGCTGGCACAGCCCCATTGCCATTGGTCTTGAACGCCGACTCGGCTTGTCGAAGGTCCTTCAAAATTTCGTCCCGCACCGCCGTTGCTTCGTATCCTTTTCCGGTGGCCTCGTCGAAATCCTCCACGCGAAGCATCGTTCCGGGTTGTACTTCGGCCAGGATCACCAACGTCTGCCCGAGCGTCGTTCGCTTGGAAACGTCGATGGTTTCGCCGGACAGTTCGCGAGGTTCGAGTTTCGGAAGCAAGCCATCGAGGTAGAGCGATTCGAGAGCCAGGCCGTGTCCCTGGGCTCCCAGAAATTCACACACGTCCTGGTTGGCCGGGTTCAACAAGATCTCGCGAAGCGAGCCCTTTTGGATGACTTCGCCTTTGGACATCAACACGACTTCGTCGGCCATCTTGCCGGCTTCGGTGATGTCGTGGGTGACCATGATGACGGTCTTGTGGAGGTCTGCCTGGAGACGAAGAAATTCGTCCTGAATGCCAGTTCGCGTGCCCGGATCGAGCGCCCCGAACGGTTCGTCCATTAACAAAATGTCGGGATCGGCGGCGAGTCCCCGGGCGACACCGACTCGCTGGCGCTGTCCTCCGGAAAGCTGCGACGGTCTGCGTTTGCCGAATTCGTCCACGGGAAGTCCCACGAGTGACAACACTTCTCGAACACGGTCGCGAATTCGTTGCGGCTCCCACTTGAGCAACTTGGGGACGGTCGCGACGTTCGCCGCCACCGAGATGTGAGGAAACAATCCGCCTTCCTGAATGACGTAGCCGATGGACCGGCGCAGCTCTTCGGGGCGCTGTTGTTTAATGTCCTGACCCCGAACCAGAATTTGCCCGCCCGTGGCTTCTTCGAGTCGGTTGATGAGCCGGAGCGTCGTCGTCTTGCCGCAGCCGCTTGGGCCAAGCAGGGCCACGATTTGTCCCGGTTCGATCGCAAAACTCACGTCATCCACGGCACGAGTGCCATTCGGATAGACCTTCTCCACGGACTTGAACTCAACTGCAGATGTGTCAACCATTGGCCGGTTCCGTTGTTTGTGCCTTCTCGTGGTTCGGTACGTCCCGACCTGAACCAAGAGCCCAACGAAGACTCTCGGTTGTCTGCGAAAGCAAATCGTCTTGTGTGGGATGTGCGGATGGCAAAGGAGAAAAACGATCGATGCCCTTCACTTTTTCTCCGGGCCAGTTTACGCGGGTGGGCTCTCTCTGGCAAATTTTTTCGAATGACCGCAGTTGTTTTTCGCTCCGCGAAAAGGTTTTCGTTTTGTTTCGTTCGTCGTAGGCACACTCCGTGTCCCGTTGGATTTGTCTTGGAGTGTCGCCTTTCGCTCCGCGAAAGGCCGCCTGTCTTTTTGTTGTTTTTGTTGTTTGGAGTGCGGCAGCGGAGCTGCCGCTTTGGGAGTTTTGTCTTTGTTTTCGTTTTCCTTGGTTGGGAAACCGACTTGTTTCCCCGCCATCAAGACTTCCCCAACCACTCCCAAAGACTTTCTGCGGTTTGTGGGTATAATGAACTCGGCATTACTCCACACCGACCACGAACAGGAAACTCCTGAATATGAAATACGCGATCATCATTCCCGACGGCTGCGCCGATGACCCGCAAGATTTGCTCGAAGGTAAGACGCCTTTGCAAGCCGCCGACATTCCGTTCATGGACCGGATCGCTCGAATGGGAGTGGTGGGGCTGACCAACAACGTCCCCGAGAGCCTCATCCCCGCGAGCGACGTGGCGACGTTGAGCCTCTTCGGGTACGACCCGCTCAAAGTGTACACGGGCCGGGCGCCTCTCGAAACGGCAGCCATGGGCATTGAGTTGGGGCCAAACGATTGGGCCATCCGGTGCAACTTCGTGACCATCGAGGATGGCCACATGCGAGACTTCACGGCGGGCCACATCAGTTCCGAAGACGGAAAGCAATTGATTGAACTCCTCCAAGAAAAACTCGGGGGACCGGTCGAACACGATGGCGTGAAGGGCGTGTTGGAATTCCATCCTGGCGTGAGCTATCGAAACATCTTGGTCTTTCGGGGCGAAGGTCGGACGCCGTTCTCGAACCTCACCAAGACGCAAGCTCCGCACGACATCCCGGACCAGCCGATTGCCTCGCACCTTCCCAAAGGACCGGGAGGCGGCCTGTTCGTGGAGTTGATGGAAAAAAGTCGCGAGCTATTCGCACAAGCCGAAGTGAATCAAAATCGACGCCGACGCGAAGAGTCGGCTGCCACCCAAGTTTGGCTTTGGGGACAAGGCAGCGCTCCCCAACTCGAACCCTTCCAAACGGTCTACGACAAGGTCGGAGCAATCATCAGCGGAGTTGATTTGGTGCGAGGGGTTGGTGCATTGATCGGTTGGAAACGAATCGACGTGCCCGGTGCGACTGGATACCTCGACACCGACTACGCCGCCAAAGGAAGATATGCCGTGGACGCCCTTCCCCATTACGACCTCATTTGTGTCCACGTCGAGGCCCCCGACGAGGCTTCTCACGAAGGACTGACCGAAGCGAAAGTCGCCGCTCTGGAAGAAATCGACCGCCACATCGTCGGTCCGTTATTGAATGCGTTGTCTCAGTACGAGGACTGGCGCATCCTCGTTTCGCCGGACCACCGAACAACACTCAGCACCCGAGCCCATGCCCACGGGGCCGTTCCTTTTACCGTTGCGGGAACGGGAATCGTCACCAAAGGGCAAGTGTCGTACGACGAAGTCGTGGCGAAGGCGGGCGGAATGTTGTTCGAACGCGGGCACGAATTGATGCCCTGGTTTTTGGCCGAACGTGAGGACAACTAGCCGACCAGGCCTCACTTCGTGTTCTTCACAGCCTGTTGCAGTGCGACGAGTCCTTTAATCAACGTCGTGTGAAATTTCGGATTCGGGTCCGGCCATTGACTCAGGGCTTGTTGGGCTTGCTGCAAATAGTTGTCGAGCGCCGCCTCGGCATCGTTTCGGGCCGTCGCGACGTCTTTCTTTTTCTTCACGGCCGTTTCGAATTTGTAGAGTTTCTTGCTCAGATCTTGTTTGAACGTGAAGAACTTGGAAAAGGAAGCGCCACGGTCGAGCCCCACGGTTGGCAACTGGGATTTGATGTAGTCCCTCGCTTTTAGGTTCGAAGGAACGTGCTTTTTCACTTCGGCTGTCCAAGCTTTCACGGCGGCCTAGAATTCATTCTCCTC
>CAYYUU010000066.1:0-14028 GCA_964474955.1 uncultured Alcaligenaceae bacterium
CTTGGAGGGCATAACGCTCTGCGGACCATGAGTTGGTTGTCGCTGGATTTCTTCTGCGACACTCAAACCTTCGGTGATCTGCCCGATGATTGTAAACTGGCCGTCGATTTCCGGAGTCTCGGCAAGGCTGATGAAGAATTTGCAAGCCGCCGACTCGATCTCCCGACCGTGTGAAGCTGCGACGATGCCCGGTCCGAATCGAACCTTGTTGGTCAATTCGGGCTTCATCCAGTAGCCGATGTTTCCGCTGTTTTCGTCTCCGTCGCCGAAGGGGCAACCGCCTTCGATGTATTTGATTGTGGACGTTCCGACTTTTTGGGTCACGCTGCGGTCGAAACGCAAGCCGTCATAGTAACCGATCTTGGCCAAACAAATGAAGCTGCGGACGTGGTTGGGCGCGTACTCCGAGAGGAGTTTCATCTTCATCGTGCCCTTGGTCGTTTTGATGATGGCGGTGTAGCGGATGAGATTTCCCGCGGGCGAAACGAGTTTGACTTTATTCCACAAATCTCCCTTGTCGTCGTCGCCTGCGATTTTGACGTACAAGGCCTTGAAGGACTTGTTGGTCAACGTCTTCTCGACGCCCAAGAGACGCATTTGATTCGGCGGCGGTTGGGAAAGGGTCGCGTCCGCAAAGGATTGTTGGAGTTCTTTCGGGTCGCGGTTCAATTCGCCGACTTCGTCGTTCTTTTTGATGCCGGGAATCTTCGTTGTGACGTCGGGACGGCCTTCGCCTTCGTTCGCTCCACTGCCACCACAACCGGCCACGGCGAAAATCACAAGCCACACGACGTTCCAGCCCATCCAGCGGGCCATCGTACTTCCATTTGTCATTGGTATCCTCCCAAACACGGATAGAGCCATGTCTCAACTCCTACTCGGGAGCGCGATACTAGTTTAGCTCACGATTTGGGTCAATCGGAGGTTTGGGGCAAGAAGTGGCACGTATTCGTTGGAATTGTGGCGTGCTAGTCCGCAACGGTAGCTGGGAAACTTTGTGTGCCATCGGGTTGGTTTTGTTTTGGATAGCGAGGGCGTTGGCGGCGACGAAATGGCGAATGTCGCCATTTCGATGACTGTGGGACGATTGGTGAACCTGCACGACCTAAATTGAAATTCCCTGCAGAATAGGAGGAAATATCGCGACGCTCGAACTATTAATGGGTATGATCTTCAAGTCCGTCCCATGGAGTGTTTTTCGTGGGACGTCGCTGACGTGGGACGGACAGGATGTCCGCTTCGTTCAAAAAAACGCTGCCTCACACGGCAGTCTTTGAGAGACTCCCCAAAACTCAGTGCTCGGCACCCCCTTCAGCGAGCCCGCGCGATTCCTACATGGACTGGATTACCCCCCAAATGCACACCCTTAAATCCCAACGAAGTCTTCTCCAACAACTCCGCGTCCGACTCACCCAGAACCCTCGCCCTCCAAAATTATCAGAAGCTCACTTCAACGAAGCCCACGAGTGTTTCGAACGAGCGAGTGACCAGCAACTCCAAATCTTGGACTGGCTCAAGCAGTTTGCGAAGGATCGTACACGGTCGCGAGACTTAAATATTTTGAGCGTCGGTTGCGGGAGCGGAATTCTTGACAATCCGTTTCTCGAAGCACTCGCACGAGACACGACGACCGTGCGTTACGTCGGACTCGATCCCAGCCCAGTTGCGTGCCGACGCTTCGAGGAGGATTTTCGTCAGTTAAGGCTTTCGCGAGTTCAACTCGAACTCCACCAAACGACGTTGGAGAATTTTCAAACCCCGGACTCGTTTGACTTGATCCACTCCGTCCAATCGTTGTATTACGTGGATGAACCTTCGGTCGCTATTGGCCAGTTATTCCGAATGCTTAATTCCGACGGGTACGTCGTCGTGATGCTTGCACCGCGAGGAGCTATGAACAGACTGGCCGAAGCTTTCTGGACAGTCAATCATCACGACGGAATATGGTTTAGCGATCGATTTGAGAACTATTTGCACCAAATCGAAGTCCGTCACGAGAGATCTCGCTTGATGGGTTGGTTGAACGTCACGCCTTGTTTTGAAGCAAATTCACGGCGAGGAAATCTGATTCTTGACTTCATCACCCAGGTGAATTGTCAACGTCTGACGGAAGAACAACGGGAATTGAGTCTTGACTATCTCCAAACGATAGTTCGTCGCAGAGACGAGCAGTGGTTCGTTCCACATCCTGTTGATGTTTTCGTCATGAAGCCCGTGGCCGAAGGGTGAGCTTGGTGACAGTCTTTTATCTCTTCCAATCCTCCACCCGACGAGCCAATTCTCCAAAGAAAATGAGATGAACCATTTGTGGAAATTTCCACGAGCCTTGTTGTTCGTCGTGGCAACCCCTGAGATACTCGCCCAGTTCCGGGTGATGCAACATCTCTTCGAGGCCAATGTCATTGTCGAAAAGACATCTTTGGAGATACCCTTCCACGGTCGTCTGATCTTGGTCTGGAATCGTTCCCTCATAACGAATGGTCCATGTCACGAGGGGGACTTCGGGAAAGTCTTCGCGAAACGTGGTGAGGATGTCTTCGCCAGACGAATAGGGATCGCCGACGCCATCTCGGATGGACCGGAGGTAGATGTCGTGGAACCGAACGTAGTGAGCCTCGCGGCCGGCGTGAGCGATGAAACCGAGTCCCTCCGGATTGAGGACACGAACCATTTGCTTAATGGCGCTATGTAATTCATTCGGCGGTACACAATACAATGCGTGAGTAGCCCAGACTATTGCGTTCTCCCCGGCGGGGCACTCGAGGGCTTGAATTGTGCAAGCATGTTCCTTCGCCGGGTAGAATGGAGGACGGAGATAGGATTTCGCTTCGGAGAGGGAGAATTCGGAAGGATCGAGGAGTGAATAATGGACACGAATGTCCTCCCACGAAGTGACGTCCGTATGTTGCAGTAAGGCTCGGGGGAATTTACCACTTCCGCAAGCGACGTCCAACAAATGGGCAGGCGATCCGAGGCGTGTGCTCGCCATCCGGAACAGTTGTGTCCAATCTAGTTGTTCGGCCAAGAGTTGGTAGTCGAGCGTGGCGAGGCGATAGAACGCATTCATCCCCGTCCGGCCTTGCTCGCTCCAGTGTTGGCAACTTCGCTCGAACGTCGATGGGTGCGGTATGTCGTGGCTCATGACGGGATGGCCTCGTCTTCTTGGGAGTACAGAATCGGATTGAGGAGAGTGTCAATGAGTTCTCCGGGTTCGACGCCCGGCATGAACTTACGCCAATCACCATTGACAAGATGGGGAGTGTCTATGACGTGGGCACCGTCCTCGAAATATGTTGTCGCCAACACCATACGCGAGACGGAAGTTCGGTTGGAAGCTGCCGTGTGGAAATTGAAGTTGTGGTGAAAGCTGATTTCTCCAATTTCGAAAGGCGACTCGTCCACTTCCACATTGCGTTCGCGGAAGCGTTCTATGATCCGTCGATCGTAGCTCGTGTCAAATTTGTTGAACGGAACGTCTTCCACGAGTTTGTGAACGTCGATCCCTTTGGCGAAACCAAGTGGCCCCATTTCCAGGGGAACACGTTGGAGTGGAACCCAAACGGTGCAAACGTTGTGCGTTGCAATGGGAAAGTGATGATCGTCGTAGTGCCAAGGAGTTCGCCCACACCCGGGTTCTTTGGACAAGCCATTGTCGTGGTAAAGCCGGACGGCGTGAACTCCCAACAGTTCGGCGGCAATGCGAGCCAATCGTCGGCTCCAGACGAACGTCTTAATGATGGTGTTCTCTTGCCACATCATCTCGAGGCTACCAAACTTGGTTCCCAACGCGTCTCCGGCCCGGCGGAATTCCCTTTGCATTTCGACCCGGAGGAGGGATAGAGCCTCCGGCGAGAGGACGTCCTTCAGCTTGACGTAGCCGTTCGTCCGGAAGAACTCGATTTGTCGTGGATCCAAGGAATATGGTTGCGTCAAGTCGACGTAGAGTTGTTGCTCAGTCGGTGGCGTGAGGACTTCGGGTTCTTTCAGGGACAAGAGTGGTTGGTTCATTGTCTCGGCATCGTTTTCTGCGAGCGAGACGTACCAATCCCACCACTGTTGGTTGCTCTGGTCCCATTCTAAATTGAGGTTCGTTGAATTGGTGTGTTGTTCCGACAAATATCGATTCGAGCCCATCTGTTGTTTCGGCATCTCGTTTCCAATCCGGCAAAATAAAACGTATATTACACATCACTGATAGGCGCTATGGATTGATAAAGCAAGGAAGTTCTCGCGTCTCGCACGAGCGGCACCCGTCCTTGGACCCCAAAGCGAATTGGGGCCGGTCTTTTCTGGACGTGACCTTCGATTCAAAATACAACAAACCATTGGTAGTTGTGGCTTTGACGAGTGGGCCGACGGGAGATTTCGAGGCCGAAATCCTTCCCGTGCTGCCCGCAAGTTGGAAAGTTTTCGAATATGATTTTTGCAAGTGCCACAGAAGGGCTGGCGGGATTTTGGCGAGACGATTTCTGGGAACAATTCCTCGTTTTTCTATCCCTAACGTTTTCGGGGCTCGGGCTCGGTGCTTTCATTGCCATCCCCACCGGAATCGTGTTGGCTCGTATCCCACGAGCCGCAGGTCCGATGCTATCAATTCTGGGTTTGGTCCAAACGATCCCGAGTCTGGCGTTGCTCGGCTTTTTCGTGACCTTGTTTCAAGTGGTGGGGCCGACGGTTGCGATCGTTTGTGCGGTCGCCTACAGCATATTTCCACTCGTGCTCAATACTTACACGGGCATTGCCGGGGTGAGCCCGGCGTTACGCGATTCGGCGCGTGGGATGGGTCTGACGGACGTCCAAATTCTTTGGAAGATCGAACTTCCCCTGGCGATGCCCGTGATCGTCGCGGGTGCCCGGACGGGTGCCATTTACGCCATAGGGGTGATCACGATCTGTGCCATGATCGGGTCCGGGGGTCTTGGCCAATATGTGTTGAGCGGAATGGTTCGTGGCGATCTTCCGTTAACGTTCCTGGGGATCGTCCCGATCTTGCTCATCACCTTATTTCTATTCGTGGGGCTCGGGCAACTTGCCGAGTTGGCAAAAAAGAGGAGCGATGTCGGCCTGAAAGTTAGTGCGGGATTGCTCTTGCTCGTGGGGATTTGGGCCCTTGGTGGTGCTTTGGTTTCTGGGAAGGAAGATTCGAATTCGTCGCCCCAACGGCAAAGTTCCGCCGGCCCGGTTGAGTCTGGTGATGAACTCTCGGCGTCGGCGCGTGCGGGAGTTGCAGTGACTTCGTTGGTCGGTTCATCGGGGTCCCGGGGGCCCTCGGTCTTGTCCCTCGGGGCTGCATTCCGAATGAGTACCGAGTTGGAGTTCAGCACCCAAACTCCCTTAAAGCCCAAGCCGTCTCTGTGGGAAACGTTCATGGGAACGTCTGGGTTCAGCGATCAGTTCTGGACGTTCCTGTCCTTGACGATGCGTGGGCTCGGGCTGGCTCTGTTGATTGGGTTGCCGATCGGGGTTGTGTTCACGCGTGTTCCGGCCATTGCCCAGCCGATCATGGGCGTTCTGGCCCTAGTCCAAACGGTGCCGAGTCTTGCGTTGCTGGGTGTTTGTGTTTCGTTGTTCGGTCTGTTTGGTCCGAGTGCGGCGATCTTTGCGACGGGCGTTTATAGTCTATTCCCGATTATCCTCAACACGTACGTCGGCATCAGCGAAGTCGACCCCGAGGTGCGTGATGCTGCCAAGGGAATGGGCATGACCGACTTGCAAGTCCTTGGGAAGATAGAATTGCCGCTGGCCATGCCAATCCTCATGGCCGGAATTCGTACTGCCGCGATCTACGCGATTGCAATGGTGACGGTGTGTACACTCGTGGGCGCGCGTGGTTTGGGGGACTATATTTTCGACGGAATGGCGACGGCAGACGACAACAAGATTCTGTTGGGGGTGATCCCGATTCTACTCCTGTCGTTCGTTCTCTTTTGGACACTGAGCGGAATCACGTATCTCACGAAGGTGCGTAGTTCCTTGGGGATGGTGTTGAGCAGTGTCTTGATGGTGTCGCTCGCGGGGTATGCGGTCGTCGAACCGTGGTTCCGCGAAAGGCCTGACGTTCGTGTCGGGAGCAAGAACTTCACCGAAGGACGAATCCTCGGCGAGATCATCAAGCAACTGTTAGAACATAGTCCGGAAACGAAACACCTCAGTATCGAGATGGCTCCCAATCTTGGAAGTAGTTTTGTGTACAAGTCACTCCGGGCTGGTGTCGTTGACGTGTATCCCGAATACACCGGGACGCTCTTGACGGCCGAGGACGGGCTTGGCGCGAGAGTTCCGGAAGATGTTTCCCAGGTGACCCGGATCGTTCGAGATGGAGTGAAGGCTCGTTACAATCTCGCCTTGTTGGATACGTTCGGTCTCAACAACACGTATGCCCTGATCATCCCGCGAGAGTTGGCCAAGAAACATGACTTACGCACGATTAGCGACCTCAAGCGTGTGCCCGAATTTCGAGTGATCGTGGATCAAGAGTTTCTCGAACGTTCGGACGGTTGGCCCGGTTTGGTGGAAAAGTATGACCTCCAATTCGAAACACCACCGAGACAGTTCGACCCCAATTTTTTGTATCGATCGTTGCTTGCGGGAAAGGCCGACGTCGTGGTAGGTTATTCGACGGACTGGCAAATCCAGAAATACAATTTCGTCATCCTTCAAGACGACAAGAATTATTTTCCGAGCTACCACGCGGCCCCACTCGTACGTCAACGGTTGTTGGATTCTCATCCTGCCGTGCGGGAAGTGTTGAATCGACTCGGTGGCCGAATCAGTAATGCCGTCGTTCAAAAGCTCAACTACGAAGTGGCCGTCAACGATCGATCTCCTGCGGAAGTTGCCCAGGAGTTCCTCGAGAAAGAGGGACTCATTCCGCAGCAGGCAGAAGAGTAACAATTTTTGGGATTCTGACGAGTTCAGACTGTCGAACGGGATTCCAACCAGTCCATAGCCTTTTATGAACACGGTTCCGACCTGTTCGATCTTTCTTAAGCGAGTCACAGGCGATGCTCAGTGGAAGAGTTTCATCCTCCACTTTTGAGTACGAGTTTTACGTCGCCATCCTTCGAAATCGCCTCAACAAGAACCAAATCAATCCGAGTTGATATACGATGGCTACTAATAGAAACAACCACATCGTAGAATCATCTTTTTCGGCCCGCCAAAAGCTCTCAATGATCCAGTAGACCGGTGAGAGACCAAAAAACAACTCCCACCAAGCATTGAAAAAGTATGCCGCAACAGGCGGGACCAAGAACACATTTGCACCTTTCATCAGTGCGAATCCCTGGACCTTGTTGGCCGAAAATGCCGCCATAAATAATGCCATGAGCGGAGCAATCAATGATGCCGCGAGGGCGATCAAAACATAGACAGGGCGGAACGGGAGATCGAACCCGGCGAGTGGAAAACATATCAACGTCATGACCGTGGCCAATAGCATTGGCATGGTGAGCTTATAGAGCAGATAGTTACTCAATGATAACGGTGAAACTCGCAAAGCCAGCAACGTTCCCTCGTCGCGTTCGTCCAGAAGTAACATGCCAATGACGAATCCCACTAACAACGGATTCAACAGCAAGAAGAATCCCGTCATGATGATGAGGTGTAGGTCGTGGACGTGCTGCGGATCTAGGATTTTGAGTTCGTCCGTGAGCTTGTGTTGGATCACTGGCAGGAATACGCGAACGAGAAACGCCGTGAATAACGGGATCACGACCATCCAACGCAGCAACGCATCGCGGCGAACGTTACGCCAATCGTTCGCGCCGAGGGACCGAACTATGGTCATCCATCGCATCTAAAATGTGCCTCTGTTTCGGGTTTCGGAAATTCTATGGGGAAGTGAACAAAAGCTACCAAGTGATCTTGCGTCAACCTGCCCAACTTGTTCTAATGTTTCAAATTAATCGAAACGTTCCAGTTCTCGGAAATGGACTTTCTGGGTCGTTCGAACCCAATGTCCATTGTACCCACTTTCTCTCACAAAGGATGGTTATCATGACAACGTGGACGACGTTCGCTGCTGCGCTGTGCCTGAGTTGCGCTTGTGTGAGCCCCAGCTTCGGACAGACCGAGGAAGACTTTAAGAAGGCGTACGAGAAATTCGGCACGCCCGGTAAGGAACACAAATATTTGCAGCCTCTCGTTGGCCGTTGGGCGGTGGATGCCAAGTTCTACATGAAACCTGGCGAAGAGCCGAGCGTTTCGAAGGGCAAGACGATCCGCAAGTGGACTCTCGGGAAGCGCTATCTGCTCGAAGAATACAAGGGTGAGGTGTTCGGACAGCCCTTCACCGGGATCGGGATGACGGGCTATGACCGGGCGAAGAAAAAATTCGTGGGGACCTGGGCCGACTCGATGAGCACGGCCATCATGACGAACGAGGGAACGTACGATCCGAAGACGAAAACCTTCACGTATCGAAGCGTTCAGTTCGACCCTTACTCGGGTAAAAAGTGGAAGAGCAAAGACGTTTTGACTGTGAAAAGTAAAGACAACCACGTCTTCGAGATGTTTAAGCAAGATCTCAAAGGCGGGCCTGAGGTTAAAGTGATGGAGTTGAATTATCGAAGAGTGGAAGCGAAGCGGAAGAAAAAGAAGAGTTAGTTGGCAAGCTCTCGGGTGGGCGTTGATTCGCCCACCTGTGAGAAAGCAAAACTACGAAATTGGCAGCAGTCCTTAATGCTTATGTTCGCGATGGCTTCTGGAAGTTGCGCTTCGAGCCGCGAGAGAACCTGCTCGGGGGAGGAGATTCGGCGATGACGTAACAGCATCTCGACCCAGTGAACGACGACTCGGCAGAACCGTTCCTTCTGCGTCGTCCCCTTGACTGGCATGTTCGGGAGTCCTTTCGTCAAAAACCAATCATCACACCAAACATAGATTTTTTCGGCCGCCGTTTTCAGATCGATTTTTCCTTCGATCAACTGTTCCAAGATGGCGACTTTTGCTTTCGAACGTTCGACAACGTGGGCGTGTTCGGCCTTTAAATGTTGCAAGCGTTCTTCTTCTTGGTGGATGGCACAACTCAATTCGGGCAAGCGCCAAAAATCTATTCCCAAATCACGAGCCCATTGTGGGTAGGCCCAACTTACACCCACGAAGCTGCTCATGATGACTGCGAAACAAAAGGTGAAGCGGATAAACAATCCCAAGGGGGATCTCCTTTCATAATTTTGTCAAGAAGCGTACCGGGACGCTAAGTAGGCGGGAACTCGCATCACGGAGTGAAGCCAGTCCGGGTCGTGAGAGTCTTCCTGACTGAAAATATCCAAAGTGAAACGCAAACTGCCAATTTGATACAAAGTTTGAGAAGGTTTCCGTCGCGTGGCTCCATCACACACGAATCATGCTTTTTCGGGGCATGGAGCCTTGCTGCAAACTTTGCCGTGGGGTGGGAGGGCGAAGGCGTAACCTTGTGAAGCATTTTGGTGGTCATAGTTGGGGGAGAGTATCCCAACGTCACGATCAAGCTTCAACTCATCATCTCTCCAAGTTTAACAGCCAAAAGGTTTTGAAGTTCTGGTCTTGCTGAAATTTCTTCTAAGTTTTTCTCGAAATTCGGAGGCCCAACAAAAAAATGTGCATATCGTATGCCAGGTTCGTCAAAAAGACGCGTAGAATGACAACGTTGCACGTCCTTCAGGACGACCCCAATGCCCGCTGGTCTTCCCGTTTTCACAACATAAATCGTTTCTCTGCAATGACATACGAAGTAACGACTCTTTTCGACAAGATCAGATCCGGCGAGGAGATTCTTTTCGCTGCGGCCTTAACATTTCTTATAAAATCAATGATGTCGAACGGATTTCTTGATCCATCTGTATCATTTCGCAACATGTGAAATAGTATCGATGTTGATTTGTGCTTTCTTTGTGTGCAATCACTGCTCACATAATGCTCTTTTTCTGTATGACAATTTTTTCAATTTGTCCCAAACCGAATAATTATATTCTTTTGTTCACGTCTCGGTCAGGATTGGTTGCCCAACCCAAAGTGTTGGCGCATAATGTGCTTGGATATGGACCCCGACTTGCAGGTCCGCCATCCATTCTTCCGATACTTCATATGTATAATAGCTCACGTAAATGAACTTTCGCGGAAGACGCGAGAAAGATCGCGCAAGCCTTTGGCAACTCCTTCTTCTTGTATTGCGGGAACAAACCAGCTCTTAATTCGTAGTCGGTCGCCCGGGCCAATTCCAGAGGAGCCAACAATGCGGTGGCAGTATTTAGTCGCGATCTGTTTCGTTTGGGTTCCAGCAGTCGTGACGGCTCAGTCTTCGAACAAATTTAAGGCTCCGCGCGTTTCGGAGGTTTTGCCGTTGCTCCAGGCGGGTTCGCCGGACACCCTCGAAGGACCGTTGCGGACAATCATCCTGAACCATTTGCCGACGCCGATCTACGAAGCGAACCCCGGATGGGGACGAACGAGAATGGTCGCCCACGCTTTGAAATGGAAGCGGCGCGGCATATTGTTTCGCCCAAAGATCTACAAGACGCCACGTAATCACGGAACGTGGAAGAAATATCGATTGCTCGGCGACAACCTCAAAGACACGTTGTTGCTTGACATCCGCAAAGTCAAATTCTCCGAACCGCTGACGATGCGATTTACGATCTATCTGAGTTTCGACGCGCGGGCGGAATATTATCATCACGTTTGGAACTCCGGCGTGCGGCTTTACGCGGGAAGTGTGAAGGCCAAGTTCCGGGCGAAGGCGTATCTCGATTGCGTCGCGACGGCCAAACTCGCGAAGGGAAAATCTTGGGTCCCCGATGCTGTGTTCCGGGCGAAGGTCACCCGCGCCCATCTGACGTACGACAACTTGGATGTCTATCACGTTCCCGGGATCGGCGGAAGCGCCGCGCGAATCATTGGCGAAGCGTTTCACGGAGCGCTGAAGCAATGGCACCCTTCTGTCGAACGAAACTTGTTGGCCAGAGGCAATGCGGCCATCGTCCGCGCCGCCGACACGAAAGAAGTACGCGTCAACATGGGCCGTGCGTTCCAAAAGGCGTTCGGCGAGTTGCCCAAGCTCCCGCCGAGTTTTCGCCTCGCACCAAGATAATCTCGTGGCTTGAGAAAGCGGCTTGGTGGGTTTACACTCAACTCAACGTGTAGATCCACCAATCTGTTCTCGCCACGAGGTATCATCATGCGATGTTGGTTACTTCTCGCCTTCCTTCTCATTAGCCTTCCCGTCTTCGGAACACCCCGAGCCGCCCAGAAGAAAAAAGATTGGGCGACAGTTCTGCGTCCGCAAAAGCTCGAATTACCCAAACCGCTTTCGAAGGTCGAGTGGCGCGGCGACCTCGACGCCGCAATGGAACTCGCGAAGAAAGAAAACCGTCCGTTGTTTGTGACAATGCGGTGTCTTCCGTGCAAACAGTGCGCGGACTTCGACAAGAGCATCTTGAGCGGTGGACCAAAACTGGATCCGTGGCTCAAACAATTCGTGACCGTCCGCTTGACCGACGCCAAACGAATCGACTTCCGAATGTTTCCTCCCGGTTACCAAGATTATGACCTCTCGTGGTGGGGCTACTTCCTTTCTCCGCGTGGCGAGATGTATGCCATCTTCGGCGGCAAGGATCATGTTTCGGCGAAGACGCGGATTTCTGTTCCGGCTCTGATCAACACCATGAAACGAGTTCTTGCACATCATTACGATCCACGACGTAAACAGTGGAACGTCGATGGGCCTGTGCCTGACTTGAGCGGGAAAATTCAAAACGTAATCGCGACCAAAGGATTTCCGAGTTGGAAGAAAGACCATCCGAAGCTCAAGGCGAGTTCTTGTATTCACTGTCACCAGGTGGCCGAGATTTTGTGGCAACCGGCCCTCGACGCTAAGAAGTTCGACAAGAAACGGGATTTGCAAATGTGGCCGTTGCCCGAGAACGTGGGGATTGTTCTCGACCGGGACCACGGCTTGCGGGTCAAAAAAGTCACTCCGGCGAGTCCTGCCGCGAAAGCCAAAATCCAACCGGGAGACGTGTTGGCCGTGGCCGGAGGCCGTAAGCTGTTCGGCCAGGCGGATTTTCGTGGAGTCCTGCATCGTGGTCCGAAAGGCGACGGAAAAATTAAAGTTATGTGGCTGCGAGACAATGAACTGAAAGCAGGACAACTGAGCTTGAAAGACGGTTGGCGCAAGACCATTTTGGATTGGCGAATGAGCGTTTCGCAAGGGAACATCGGTACCGGTCCCGGGTTCTTTCCGCTACGCCGAGGAGAAGGGGTTCGCAACCGATTCGGCATTGCAAAAGACAAGATGGCGGTCGAACCGTACATGGGTCGCCGACGCGGAGTTGCGTGGAAGGCCGGGCTCCGACCATCGCACACGATTGTCGCCGTCAATGGAAAAAGTCCAAACTTGGCCGGTCGTGGGTTTCTCGTTTGGTTCCGTCTGCAGTTCAATGAGGGTGACATAGTGAGATTCACGATCGCGACGGGCCGTGGGAAAACTCGCGACATTAGCTATAAGTTGGAGCCTGGAGAGTGATTCGTAAGCCGCGAGTTGTTGTTGCGACTTGGAACGCGAAATCAATGAGAGTCCGGGTATCGTTTGGTCGTAGAGCGGGCAAGATGCCCGTTCTACGACCAAACGACATACAGAAACAACAAATATCAATATAGATCGTGTTCCTCGCCCCAAGTCTTGGAAATTGAGTTTTGAAACATGAAATACTGCTTGATTGCGATTGCCTTGCTGTATGCGTGTTTCTTGATCTTTTTCGGGCTCTCGGAATTTCCTGGATTGCACGGCGATGAGGCGTGGCTCGGAATCTACGCGTCGGAGATGTTGGAGGATGGGGTTCGTTCGATCCACGGCATGAACACATATTCCGGTTCGATCTACAGCTGTATCGTCTCGATCGTTTTTCGATGTGCGGGTATCAATGTCTTGACTCTCCGCATGGCCGGAGCCCTGTGCAATGTTCTTGGTCTTCTTTGGCTCACAATACATTTCTGGAAATATGTTAGTGTATCTGCTTCGTTTGTGTTTCTATCGGTGGTCTTTGCTTCTCCCTTTTTCTTATTGTATTCTCGCGTGGCGTGGGAAGTTTGTGCCCTCCAATTTTTGCTCCTCGCGACAAGGGCTACCATACTCCTGAAGATTATCCACGATAAACAAATCACGTTCGTGGATTGTGCCGTGTTCTTCGGGACATCCTTGTTCGGTGTCTGGAATCACTTCATTTTCATTTCTGAGTGTTTGGGTTTGGTGGTGTCTTCGTTTTTGACGACCATAATTTCGCTGCGTTCTATTCGTCGAAACAATGTGATTCTGTCGATCTTGCTCCTCACTTTTCTAAATATGATATTCGTCTCGCTCCTATTTCTTGGTAAGCCGAGGATAGATGACGCTTTCTTTGCGAAAAATAGGTTTCTGACTCTCCTCTCTCCTCTACTTGCAATCGTGGGATTCAGTGTCTTGTTTGTTTGGCTTAATGCGGACAGTCGCATCAGAATGACCGCGAATATGTTGCATCGGGCGAACGCGATCTCCCAAGAAGCGATTGCTTTGGTCAAAAAATCAATGGCCAACAGGTTCCCCGTTGTGGTGTTTGGAATATTCTTACTGACACTTGGAGTCGTCGCTGTGCGCTCACTCCTAGAATCCAATTTGGAATGGACGTCCCTTCACTGCAAGAAGTGCTTTTGGGGGTTCTTTGGATCGTTGACAAGCGTCATTCCCATAGAACGAATTATGATCTATCAGATTGGCCCGTTGGAATCGGTGGTTTTCCACTCATTCTGGATAGGCGTTTTCGCTCTCCTTGTCCTTGTATTGTTCCGTCGAGTTGGGAACAACAACGTGAACTCTTTTGGGGAAGAGAGTGCCAAGCTGATATTTCTCTTGTGGCCTCTGTTTTCTCTCCTTGCTCTACCGTTCATGGTCGATGAGTTCTCGGGAAGATATTACCTCATTAGTTGTTGTTTATTTCTCATTGCTTGTCCTATCTTATGCAGTAGTTTCTTGGAAAACACAGATGTTTGACTGAGTCGTTGAATTGGGCTTTG
>CAYYUU010000067.1:0-1681 GCA_964474955.1 uncultured Alcaligenaceae bacterium
TTCCTTCGCACCTTCGCGCCTTCGCGTGAGATTCTTTCTCTCCACCCTCAACTCTCCACCCTCAACTACCGTCGATACGCCTCAAATTTCCCGATTCCTGAACTCGTTTGGAGATACCAATACGGTGCCCATGCGAGCCCGAGTTCAAGCACATGAATCTTAGACTTCTTTGGCTTGAGTTTCACGGTCGAATCTTTCTCGGCGACCTTCTTCCAGTGCTCGACAATCTTCTTCTGGGTCGAAAACCACTCCTGTTCGAGGTTGGCGATTTTCTCCGCCTTCGCCTTGGCTTCCGCCGAGGGACCACCCCAGGCGAAGGGATTGAAGAAGTCCAACAGCGATCCGTCGTTCTTGTCTTTTGGCGCACTAGACTCGGGGAGTTTGGCCCCGAGGTTAGAGAACTTTTCCTGGAACACCGCCTTTTCCTTTGCAAGCTCTTCTTCGGCCAGTTCGCGTGCCTTCTCCCGGCAACGTGTTTGGAATTCGATTAAATCCTCTTCCGGATCGCTCAGAATCCCGAGTTTGTCGTTCTTCAAAAGGACCAACCTCGCCGATGAATAGACATATTCGAGCAGTCCTTTTTTCAACTTTTGGATGTTGCGGACCGATTCGAATATCTCCGGGAGTTCTTCGTAGAGAGCCTCCGGGACTCCGACGGCGGCGAACTCTTGATCGACCTGTTCGCTCGAGGGCCAACTCGGAGCCATGCCCGGAGGAGGCGGCTCCGTCAAGAGTCGATACCGACGGACGTGATTCACTTCGTCCTTCGTGTCGCCGAGTTTTACGTCTTCGGCGTAGAGAACTTCGGCCACACCCAGAAGACGCGGTTTGTAGACCAACCCGAGTGAGTCGGCGGGCCAGGCCGGGCTCGCCAGCTGGAGAAAGTAAGTAGGTATCGACGGGTGCATCTCGGGCGGCGAGTTTGGCAAATCCAAAGTAGTTGGATCGGCATCGCCAACGCGGAGGCTGTCTTTGAATTCCTCGTCGGCTTCGCGAGAATCTTCTTCTTCCCTGAACTCGAATCCGCAAATCGGACAATAGTTCCAATCCCGTTCGGTCTCCTTGTCGCAGGCCGGACAGGCTTCGGGAGTGACGGACGCCGAAGGCTTCGCGGTTTGTTTGTTGTTCGAGGCGGCACCGCGTTCTTCTTTCAGTGGCTCCATGAGTTTCGCGATTTGGTCGCGTGTCATCGGGCCGCTCAAGAAGGAAAGTGTGTGCCGCGTTTTGAATATCAAAGGGTGGCCGCGGTGGACGTTGTGCAACAGGAAGACTCGACTCCCGAGTGACGAAATCACGTGATCGAGATACTTTTTGTCCGTTAGAGAGCCTTGCTCGGCGGCCACGTTTTCGAGCCCTTCGAGCAGGCGCGCCTTGTCCCTTTCGGTTTGGAGCTTGCCGACGAACCACGTTCCGGCATTGCTTAACGCTTTGTAGTCCAAGTCGACGGGGTTTTGGGTCGCGAGCAAGACGCCAACACCAAACGCCCGAGCTTGTTTCAACAGCGTCATCAGAGGCAACTTGGTGGGCGGGTTCGCCGGAGCCGGCGGCAGGTATCCAAACACCTCGTCGAAATACAACAGGGCACGCAGGGTGTTGGTTCCCGGTTGTTTGCGGGTCCAGTTCAGTACTTCTTCGAAGGGCTCGAGGTGGATATCGGAGCCCTTGTCCCGGATTGCCTGGT
>CAYYUU010000067.1:1691-13993 GCA_964474955.1 uncultured Alcaligenaceae bacterium
TATTGGATGTTTCAAAGTCAAGCATTCAACCGTGGCTCTCAGGGTTTTTGTTCCTGGTTGGTTGTGGGTCCAGTTGAGCACTTCCTCTTGTATGAGAGTTTCTAAAAAGATTCGCTGGGCTTCTTCCAGATGGGCAATGTAGAAGATGAGTTGTCGTGGCTTTCGGTCTTCGGTGTAGAGCATCCGGGAGAGGTCGAGCGGTTCTCCCTCGATCCACGTCGAGAAACTCGGTGCGGCTAGAATGTTGTTCAAGTCGCGGGCGAGGTCGACACGTTTTTTCTTCGGATAAAACTTCTCGACGGTGAACGCCCCGATTTCTTTGAATGGTGGGTCTTCGACGTGGGCGATGACCTCCTTGAGGGTGAGGCTTTCGCCCTTCGACCAGGCGTGCAATAGAATTTGAGCGATGAGAATGTGTTCGCGAGATTGGACGGGGTCGGAGGCAGTTCCGGTCAACCCGAGTAGGGCCGTTGCGGTGGCGTCAATGCGTTGGTTGAGTTGCTCTCGCAGGACACTCCCAGACGGAGCCGAAAACGTCTTCAAGATCGAGAGCGGCAAACCAGCTTCACTGCCCGGCGTGTAAATCCGCCACTCCGAAGAAATCTGAAGTAGGTGGATCCGTTCGGTACTTTGCTTGGAATCCTTGCGTCCCTCCTTCCACCGGTCGGCGATTTGCTTGGCGTATTTGGCGGGCGTCAACGATTGTTGCTTGGCCTCGTCGGGGTTGATCCATTCCTTGATCTTTTTGGGATCGAGGTCCGGGAATTGGAGGAGCAAGTTCGACAAGTCCCCTTTCGGGTCAATGATGATGGTCGGGATACCGTCGATGGCCGCTTCTTCCAAAAGGCTCACGCACAAACCGGTCTTGCCCGAGCCAGTCATGCCGACGACGACGCCGTGAGTGGTGAGGTCCTTCGCGTCGTACATCACCGGTTCATCGAGGAGTTCCTTTTTCTCCAGGTTGTATTGTTTGCCGAGGTAGAAACACATCGGCAGTTCGATTTCCTGAACCGGATAGGAATGAGTCGGTTCGGTATCTTGGGGCGTTGCTTCTTGCTCGACGTCTTCGGACGTTAGGGATGGTTCGTTCGCCACTGTCGTCTCACAGTATTCTGAGGTAATCGCGAGGTTGCTTGCAGATGGGCCGCGAAGGTGTGGTGACCCTTGGGAGTATTATCAAGAACCGAACTGTGAGATCAAGTTGTCGAGCATTGCGATAGTATTTGTGGCGATCGAAGTGTGTTCCTCAACGCTCCAAACAAAAAAGACCGCAGCTGTCGAGGAACTGGGAACAGGAAAGCGTCGTCGAGACGACGCACCCCAAGACAAAGCAAAAACAAAACTACCAAAGCGTCGTCGAGACGACGCATTCCAAAACAAAACGCCGGCCAGTCAACTCTTCTTCGTCGTTTTCTTGGTCGTCTTCTTCTTCGGTTTCTTCTTGCCGCCATCGGCCTTGATCTTCTCGGCGCGTTCTTGAAGCAGTTGGACGGCTTGTTCCATCGTCAGTTTCTCGACTTCCATGTCTTTTTGAAGTGACGCGTTGATTTCGCCGTCAGTCACGTATGGCCCGTATCGGCCATTCTTGACGACGAGATCCTTCTCCGTCTCGGGGTGCTTTCCGAGTTCGCGGAGTGTAGCCGGTTGATTGCGAGCCTTCCCCTTGGGTTGCTTGAGCAATTCCAATGCCTGTTGCAACGTGATGGTCAAGGGCGACATCGGGTCGGGGATGGAGCGGCTTTCTTTATTCCACTTGATGTACGGACCGTACTTCCCGTTCGCCGCCACGACCGGTTGTCTGTCCTCGGGGTGTTCGCCAAGTGTTTTCGGCAAAGACAACAAGGCCAACGCATGTTGGAGATCGACGTCCTCGGGCTTGGTGCCCTTGAGCAGTGAAGCCATCTTCGGCTTTTCGCCGTCGTCGTCCTTGTCGCCTAGTTGGACGTACGGTCCGAACCGCCCGACCTTGACGTAAACCTTCTTTCCGGTTTCGGGATCATCGCCCAGGACTTGTGGCCCTTTCTCGGCTTCCTTGAGCTTTTCGAGAGCGACCTCGAGCGTCATCTCGTCGGGGGCTGTCTGGCCGTTCAACGAAGCTCGATATTCTCCGTCTGTCAAGAATGCTCCGTATCGTCCGACGCGGACCTCGATTTCTCTGCCATCCTCGGTCTTGCCGATCGGGATTCCGCAAACTTCGCGAGGGTCGATTTCGTTTTCGCCCTGCTGGACAAGTGCCTTGAGCCCTTCCTCGGCATCGCCATGATAGAACCGCGTCAGATAGCTGAGCCGTTCCTCTTCGCCCCTTGAGATGGCATCGAGATCGTCTTCCAGCTTGGCCGTGAAGTCGTAGTTGAGCAGATAGGTGAAGTGTCGCTCCAACAGGTTCGTGACGGCCATCGCCGTGAACGTGGGGACCAAGGCCTTGCCCTGGTTTTTGAAAGCATAGTCTCGACTCAACACGACGTCGACGATCGACGCCCACGTACTCGGTCGCCCGATCCCGAGTTTTTCGAGTTCTTTCACGAGACTCCCTTCGGTGTACCGCGGTGGCGGCTTAGTCTCGTGTTGCAGGGGCGTCATCTTTTCGGTCGCGAGCTTTTCGTCCTCGTCCAATTTGGGCAATATCTTTTCCTTGTCGGCGAGGTCGGCTTCGGGATCGTCGGATCCTTCGACGTACGCCCGGAGGAATCCTGGAAATTGGATCGTCTTTCCCGTCGCCCGAAAGTTGGTCGTGTTGCTGACCTTCTCTTGACTGAGAGCCAGGCCATTGGGGTCGAACGAAATGGTGACGTTCACGGTCGTGTTCGTTCCCTTCGCGTCGGCCATTTGGCTCGCGACGGTCCGTTTCCAAATCAACACGTAGAGCTTATAGGGCTTGTCGCCCAACTTGCGTTTGACTTCGTCCGGGTGCGTGAAGTTCTCGCCCGCCGGTCGGATGGCCTCGTGGGCCTCTTGAGCATTCTTTACCTTCGTCTTGTAGACGCGTGGTTTGTCGGGCAAATATTCCTTGCCGTACTCCGACAAAATGAATTTCCTCGCGGCGTCGACGGCCTGGGTCGAGAGCGTCGTCGAGTCGGTTCGCATGTAGGTGATGAAGCCGTTTTCGTAGAGCTTCTGGGCCACCGCCATGGCCTCCTTGGCCGAGAGGCCGAGCTTGCGGTTGGCTTCTTGTTGGAGCGTGCTCGTCGTAAATGGCGGAGCTGGTCGTTGGGTGTATGGCTTTTCTTCGATCGACTTGACGATCGCTTCGCCTCGCAACAACCGTTCGGCGAGACCGGTGGCCTGGGCCTGGCCCAGGATCAAAACGTTCTCGCTGCCGGCTTTCAACTTGCCGCTATCGGGATCAAAGTCTTTACCCGTTGCGACACGCTGCTCGCCGACGTGTGTGAGGTCCGCCTCAAAAGCCTTGATGGGGTCGTCCGATTCTTTGATCTTCTTCAAGAGGGCCTTGATGTCCCAGTATTCGGCCTTCTTAAAGCGCATCCGAGCGCGCTCACGCTCGACGAGGAGCTTCACCGCGACGCTCTGGACGCGGCCCGCCGAGAGCTTCGGTTTGACCTTCTTCCAGAGCAGCGGGCTGACCTCGTAGCCGAACAATCGGTCAAGGATCCGCCGCGTTTCCTGGGCCCGGACGAGATGTTGGTCGATCGCCCGGGTGTTCTGCATGGCGTGGTTGATGGCTTCCTTAGTGATTTCGTGGAAGACCAATCGGCGAATGGGGATGTTTGGCTCCAGGGCTTCGACGAGGTGCCAACTGATCGATTCCCCCTCGCGGTCTTCGTCCGTCGCGAGATAGAGTTCTTTGGCTTCCCCGGCCATCTCCCGGAGAGACTGGACGTGGTCAAATTTTTCTTCCGGGATCACGTAGAGTGGGGCGAAATTATTCTCGACATTGACGCCAAGTCTGGCCCAGGGTTGTTTCTTGACCTCCGCAGGGATCTCGTCGCCACTGGAGGGCAAATCGCGAATGTGGCCCATGGAAGCCGTCACGACGTAATCGTTGCCCAGAAAATTCCGGATCGTTTTGGCCTTCGTCGGGGACTCGACGATGACCAATGCCTTGCCGACAGCCGAAGCCCGGGGACCGTCCCACTTGCCGCCAGAACCCTTGCGAGTTTTAGACGTTCCACCTTTCGCGGGTGTCTTCGACTTGGCCTTGGAGCGATTGTTGGAACTCTTCGCGTTCGCCGCCTCGACGGCATTCTCTGGTGTCTTCGCCGTCCCCTTCTTTTTGGAGGTAGTCTTCGTTTCGCCGTCTTCCGTCTTCTTCCGTGCCGCCATATACACAACTCCTCGCAGTGGTGCTTCGAAGGTAGATTGGTTCAATGGTTGAAGATTCGGGCATGATGTCAAGGGAAATTTCAACGACGGACGCCCGAGTCCCGATTTTCAAATCCAGAGGATCCCAGAAGTATTGGGCCGCCTCTGGATTTCGGAATCGGCCTGAAGCGATTTTCCCGCTTCGCAGAGTGATCTTTGCTCACTCCGGTGGCTATCGGCTGGTCCGCAGCAAAAGCCACCCATGCTCAAAGTCCCTCGCTCACAGCGTTGCGAGCTCCGGCTCGCAACGCATCCCTTTTGTGCCAAAGGGGATGCGGGCGGACCTTCGCGCTTCGGCCTGGTGTAAAGACAATTCCAAAATACTGAGAAGTATCCCAAAAAGCTTCCCCGTTGAGTTTACCTTGAGAATCGCTACAATCGATATTTTGATTCAAATCGTCCTATAACCCATACGACATGGTTCCCTCAGGTGTCAAGGTGGGCCGAATTCCGATCACGAGAATGGGCCCAAAAACACAGCGGACCGGTGCAAGACAAACACCAAGAAACAAGGCGCGGGCTCCCAACGATCGGCACAACGCCGAGGTAGCCAAAGCAAGACTAACGTAGCAATAATCCCCACTAGGCCAACGTGGTTTGGCAGCGAAGCCCAAGGCGGAAAATCACGAAATCCCCGAGGTGCCCAACGCAGCACTGTTGACGCAAAAGTCCGGCGTTGGACACCGTAGGAATGAAACACTGGCGAGGTCTAATAATGGCGTTCAATCCGTTTTCGGTGTTCCATCGGTATCGCAAGTTTTGGATGGCGGCCATCTTGTTAATGACGATGGTCACTTTCATCCTCTGCGCGGGGGACGTGCAATCCATTGTCGCCTCGATCGCCGGTGCCCTGGATCTTGGCCAAGGGGAAGCGGTAGTAACCATCAAGAAGCCCAAACGCTGGTACAACATTTCAAGCACCAAGGGGATTCATGGCAGCGACATCTCCCAGCTGAAAGAGCAACGCGAACTGGCCAATCAGTTCATGAAGGCAGCCACGGAGTTATCGCTAAAGCGGGCTGACTCGCACGTGCGGAAACTCCAGGAAGCCATGCGAGACAAGAAAAATTTGACGAAAGAAAACCAAAGCGAACTGCAACAGGCAGTCGCCCTTCGATCCCTGTTGCACGAACGCTTGAAGCCCGAAAGGTATTTCGGCACCGGGGTCAAACTGCAAGACCTTGTCGACTTCGTGCTCTGGCAAAACGAAGCCAAGAAACTCAACATCAACCTCACCGAAGAACTCGTGAAGATAGAGTTCATGCGGAACATGTATCGGTATTTTAGCTACCAGGAAGACTTTCCCAGGGTGCTCTACCAGGTCCAAGAGAACACCAAAGCCACGCCGACGAAAGTGTTAGAATCTTTGAAGCAAGAATTCGAAGTCGAAATTGCCAAGTTAGCCCTGATGGGCGTCCGCCCGGCGATGTACGACCCGAATGCACCGCCACACGAGATGGACATCCGGTCCGTATTTACCCCCGAGCAACTTTTCTCGAAGTATCAAAAAGATCGGACAACTTTCAACGTGGCGTTGCTTCCCATCGACGTCCATAAATTCGTTGAGAAGGTCCCCGAACCGACCCAAGACGAACTCGAAAAATTCTTCAAGAAGTACCAGAAAAAAATCGCAGACCCGACTTCCGATACGCCCGGCTTCACGACCCCGGAACGTATCAAAATTCAGTACCTCGTTGCGGACGCGAAATCGCCCTATTATGACCGGGTGACGGACGCTTTGGTGATGATGCAGAAATACCCGCTCGGACTGCGGGCCATCAATCCCATTGGGTTGGGGGGGGTCGCCGCAGTGGTCTCCTCGTGTCCGGCCTGGGAAACCTGGATATACAACAAATACCAGGCCGACCGGACCCAACAGCGAGCGTATTACGCCAGGATTCGATCCTTCGACCCGGAGATAACAGACGCGAAAGGGCGAGTCATCCAGAACCCGGTGACGTCCAGCTACCTCTATCTTCGAGACCCGTATCTCCAAGTCCCGCTCGGCGACCCCAACTTCGTATTGCCGATGTATACGAAGGTTCGAGAGCCGGAACCATTCATGGTGGCCTCACTCATCGGCAACCTCTCGGGCGCCGATGCAATCCCAGCAGCGACCAGCTACCAGGCCGGTGCGATTTTGGCCTTCGACGGAATTCCCAAGAAAGCGGACAAAACGACTGTCGTCCAATCTCATCCGCCATTGATCCAGGAGGCCATCGACATTGAACTGGAACGTCGAGCCCCCGTCGGTGTAACGCTCATGTTGAGCCTGGCGAATCCCCACCCGTTTGGTTTGGTCAGCGGCACCGCGGTTTCTTTCGCAGCCCAAGCCGGCCTCGTTCATGCCCAACCACCCAACTCCGCCTACTACGCCAGCCTCATCGATCCAAAGAAGGACGCCAAGAAAGATAAGAAGGACGGCAAGGAGAAAAAGAAGGGCTCGAAATGGGACGACTTCAAGGACAATCAAGAACGCAACCAGTTCTTGCCCATCTCGCTGCCTTTGCCTTTGGTCATGAAGGAATTTACGGACCAGTACAAGCTCGGGCTAGCTCAAGAAAGCGTTCGGCAGATTATAGAGGTCGTCCAGACTGACGAAGAACTTGGCCTAGACACCGAGAGAGCCAGGGGCAAACGGGGGGAGTTCAAAGCACGACTCAATCGGCTGCTTCGAAAGTACAAAGGAATCTTACAACTTTCGGATCCAACCGATTTCGTCACCCAATACGACGTGGAGTCGAGTCAGTACGTGATGGCCAAACCCAAGGCCGCCCGGGACCCAAGATTGGTCGCGTTGCGAAATGATCTGCTGGAACTGCGTAAGAGTTTTGCGAACCAGAAAATTTTGGACTTAATCAACCGGATCGAGGGTCGACCGGTTGGAACGGAACGACACCTTTCCGTCGACGACTTTCCCAAGCTCTTCTTCGACCGAACGGAGTCGTTCTCGATTGGGACCAAGGCACCGTTTTTCGTTCGGGCCTGGCCGCCCGTCGCCACCGCGGATCCGAAGTTCATGTTAATGGGGCAAGACCTTGGGAACCAGAACTTGAACCAGCGAGCCAGAAAAGGACAACCCATCGACCTGCTCAACGCCGGATTCTCGTCCCGCCCGGCTGTCTTCTGGGAGGTGGACCAAAAAGGCCGGGAGACTCCCAAGTCGCTCGCCGCCGTTCGGGAAAAAGTCATCCAGGCCTGGAAGTTTCAAAAGGCCAGGGAAAAGGCATTTGAGGAAGCGAAGCGTATCGTCCAGAAGATCGACGAATATCAGCGCCTCGAAAAAGAGTTCGTTCCGCTCCTGCAAAAAGAAGCCGACAAACTCGGAACCCAGACGATAACGCTACGCAACGTCGCCAAGAAAGTTCCGGACCGTGGTTTCCAGGGCGGGACGCTCTACAAGCCTTACGAACTGCCGAAAGGTATCATCTCGCACGCACGGGCCGACACGACCAAGCGGATCCTGTCTTTGAACACGTTGAGCGAACCACTCAAGACAGCCGACCCGAACGCCAAGGACACGCGAGGCGAAGACGCAGCCCTGGACCAACTCAACACCAAACTCCACGACACAAAGTTGTTGGAGAAGGGCGTCAAACAACCCCAGGTCCTCACAAATAAACCACGCTCGGTCTATTATGTCGCTGTCATCCCGCCCGACAGTGTCGCGGTCCCGAGAATCGGTGATTACCGCGCGAGGATTCTGTTACGTTCCGTCGGGCAACAAGGCCAACAAGCCAATTCGTACCTCGAACAAGCCCGGATGGAAATGAATAAAGATATAGGAAAACTGCTCGTCCAACAACTGCGCGACCAGGCCAATGTCAAATACAACGAAGAGGCCAGGAAACGCTACGAGGATTGAGAAGGCTGAGGGTTGAGGTGAGGGTTGAGAGCTGAGAGGAAAGAGGCTCAGACTTTCCTATCAGCTCTCAACCCTCAACCCTCAATTTTTCGGTTACCAAAACATCGTCCCTGGTTCGCCCTTGAATGGCCCGACTACGTCGGAGGTGATCCAACCTCCGTAGAAATTCCCCGCTTGGGGCTCGACCTTTTCGTCATCGACGTAACACGCCTCCATTAAACTCGGATAGAACGCAACGTGGTCCTTCAAGCTGGCGTACTCGCCCACCGGCTCGGGATAGTACCACCCTGCCGCCTCGAGCTTTTTTCCCTTGACTTCGAGATCGTAGTAATAGGCACGGCCTTTCCACTCGCAAAACGAACTGCGCGAGTTGGACGACAGAAATTCGCGACGGATATCATCGGGATGAATGTAGTACGTCGGGGGGTGGCTCGTCTCGAGAAACCGAATCGCTCGCGTGGTGTCTGCGATCAACTCGCCGTTGAAATAAATTCGGATTCGTTTTGCCGTGGGTTCGATCCGCGGCGGACGCGGATAATCCCAAACCGATTCTTGTCCGGGACCTGGTTCGATGCGTTTAGGTCTCATGGCTTTGGCTCCTCTTGATTCGACTTGAGCTTCGTGACCTTGTAAAAGCATGATAGTTTTTCCGTCGAGGAGCGAATGGCAGGTCACCGAACGCCGATCAAAATTTCCGCGCCATCGGCTTGATAGATTTCAAAATCTGTCGCGCACGTCCGCTGGAACTCTTTGTTCCCGTCGAAGAATTTCCCGATTTCTTCCCACGTCAATTTTACACTTGCGGGAGGATTCCCTTTCACGAGGAACACCAGATACTTTGTTGGGCGGACTTCGACCATCTGCATTCCGTCGGGCAACGTCCCTTCCGCCCTCTCGACTTCGTGGCCAATCACGAGAGTGTACTCTCCGGAGTGGTCGCTTTCGAAATTTGTGTACAACCCCATCGGCGGCGAAGTTGGTTTCTTGTGCGGAATCATCGTTCCGACGGTCTCTTGGAAGTATCGTTGCCAGAGCTGGGGAATTCGGGCTGTGTCAGGCCGACTTTCCAAGGCGTTTGACGTCCGGACGTGGATTCCGACCGCGATGAAACCGCTGTGTTCTCGGACTTCTGGTTGAGCCATACTGCAGTTTCTTCCTCATGTATTGGGTTCGGAACGCCTCAAAGTGAAAATCGTGATCTCCGGCGGAACGCAGAACCGCACACGTTGCAAGTATCCCAACCCTGGATTGATGTAGAGCTTCCTACCGTCTGCCAACGCAATCTCGCCAACGACGTATCTCTTGTTTTTGACGGGGAGAATCGGGGCTCCGACTAGCGGAAATCGACACTGCCCTCCGTGGGTGTGTCCGCTCAAAATCCATCCCTGGTAGTCACTCCACACGTCCAGGTCGGCCACATCTGGATTGTGACACAAAACCAAGTTGGCCCTTTCGTGGTCCAGAGTTCCGAGGACGTCTTCGGGGAAAAAATTCGTCCCCCAGTAATCATCGATTCCCGCAATGTGCAAACCTTCGACCGTCGCGACTTCGTTCCGCAGTGGACGTATTCCAAGCTGCGGCAATCGCCGAGTCAGTGCGTCCGCCACGTCATCACGCAGGTAGGACTCGCCGTAATCGTGATTTCCGAGCACCGCCAAGGACGCCAACTTGCCAGGTTTCAAGTTCTCCAAAATGGCCTGCAGCTCGTCGAGTTCTTCCTGTCCCTCGCACGTCATGAAATCCCCAGTGATGACAACAAAATCCGGTTCGAGGGAGTTGACCCGTTTGAGCGCCTTGATCAGGTAATCCCGATCAACCACAGGGCCAACGTGCAGGTCGCTGATGTGTGCGAGTGTCAAGCATTCCAACGCCTCGGGCAGATGCCGGACCGGCATTTCGCGACGAACGACCTGAATCCAATGGGGTTCGAGCCACCAGGTGTATCCACCGAGTCCTGCCACGCCAGCCACCGTCGACCGGAGCCCCCAACGGAGGAATGTTCTGCGATTTGGCTTCTGTGTTTTATTTCGCTCTTCCGCGTCCTTTGCTTCTTCGTCAGACATTCTCTACTGCCTCCCTTTTCGCTTGACCCTTTTTCTGGAATTTTCCTAGAATGTACATGTAGTCAGGAGATGAAACCAAACCCGCTTGCGGGTTTCTTTTTTCGATTGGCTTGTGAAAAAAATCACAAACTCACGAATTGTCATTCTGTCTCGGTCTCGTAATCTGACTGCAGTCCTGTCGATGTTGTGCTGTCGCCTGCGGGGGGTCCCATGGAAACGAATCTCGACGAAGGGTTCAGCCTGGTCTACTATTACCCTATATTCATTTACCTGTTTGTCATCATAGGGTTTGCCATATCGGCCCTTGTGGTGGCCCATTTTCTTGGACCACGAAAAAACACACCCGTGAAGCAAATGACCTACGAATCAGGGATGGACCCGGTCGGGTCGGCTCGCCAACGATTTGACATCAAGTACTACTTGATCGCTATCATGTTCTTGGTCTTCGATGTTGAACTTTTGTTCCTCTATCCGTGGGCCGTTTCAGCATACCAAGACCAGGCTTGGCTCCCCGTGGCCATGCAACGCACTATCTTTTTCTCGGTGCTGGTGTTCTTGGCTCTGCTCGCGATTGCATACATTTATGATTTAAAGAAAGGGGTTTTCCGATGGCGGTAGATTCCGAAGGTGGCATATTCGTCACAAGACTGAACGACCTCGTCAACGCAGTCCCTAATTGGGCCCGTTCCAATAGCTTATGGCCGATGCCGTTCGCGACCGCTTGCTGTGGCATCGAGTTGATGGCGACCTCGGCTTCCCGGTATGACATAGCTCGCTTTGGTTCGGAAGCTATGCGTTTTAGCCCGCGGCAGTGCGATTTAATGATTGTAGCGGGTCGCATTGTCATGAAAATGCTTCCGGTCCTCCAAAGGATTTGGCTCCAGATGCCCGAGCCAAAGTGGTGTATTTCGATGGGTGCGTGTGCTTCTTCCGGTGGGGTTTTCGATACCTATGCCGTTGTGCAGGGGATCGACCGATTTATTCCCGTCGACTCCTATGTGCCGGGTTGTCCACCACGACCAGAGCAGTTGATCCAATCCCTGATCGACATCCAACAACGTGTCGTTCGTAAAACCGGAACGTTGATGGGAACAGAGTTCGAACACCGGAAAGAACATCGAGGTCCGAACCCGGTTGAAGAGTTACCCGACAATGCCGTTGTCGCTCCGGGCAACTACGAGACCGCGACGCAGTTCCGTCGAATCAATCTCGCGTAGTCGGACAATATCTATATATACAATCAACTCACTAGAGAGACATAGAGTTGTGGCCTTCGACGATCTCTTGAAACAACAATTTGGCGACGACACTTTCGAGTTCTCGGAATTTCGAGATAACCGCCGCGTGATCGTGCCGTCCGAGCGGCTGTTCGAAGTTCTCCAGTTCCTTAAGGAACAAGGAGGCTTCAACATGTTGGCGGAAATTAATAGCGTGGATTATCTCAAATATCCGAGTGCCAAAGACCGCTATGGCGTGAACTATGTACTCACAAATGTGGAAACCGGTCAACGCGCGATGATCCGCACATATGTGAATGATCCCGAGCCGACGTTGCCGTCATGCTTTCCACTTTGGAAGGGGGCTAACTGGCTCGAACGCGAAGTTTATGACATGCACGGCATCCGATTCGAAGGCCACCCGGATCTCAGGCGAATTTTGATGCCGCCGGAATTCACGAGCCATCCGCTCCGCAAAGATTACCCACTCCGAGGAAAAGGTGAGCGACATAACTTTCCGACGATCACACGCGCGGAGGGTTAATGTGTATGTGTGGAGGGGGTGTTTTCCACAAGCCCGATAGCCCGAGCGAGGGACTTTGAGCACGGATAGCTTTTGCAGCGGAGCAGCGGAAAGTCATCGAAGCGAGCAAAGAACACTCTGCGAAGTGGAGAACTCGTTTCGGTCCTTTTTTTCGTAGGGTGGGTCAAGCGCACCAAAAGCCCACCATTTCGTTTTCAACCAGGATATATCAACCATGCCCCTGGAACTTGCTGAAGTTGGACAACAACCAGGTCCAGACCAAGAGTACCTTTGGACGCTCAACTTCGGGCCAC
>CAYYUU010000068.1:0-13952 GCA_964474955.1 uncultured Alcaligenaceae bacterium
CCAGCAGCCTCCTTGTCCTTGGGGTCTTCTTCTCCAAAGACACAGCGACGCGCCTTGTGAACGTTCTCGGCGAGGTGGTAAAAGTCTAATCCCACCTCGTCGATGGGCAGGCTCTGACGCTTAATTTGGTTGCGAATCCAATCCGAGCCGTCGATGACTGCAACTTGGTCATCGGCCTGGTCCAAGGCTACCCGGGCGGCATCGCGACGCATAATTCGCCCCGCTTCTTGGCAGTCCTTGCCAGTCACCGAGACCAGTCGGTGCTCGGCCTTGTCGTCGTAAAAGGTAACAATCTTGAACTCGTTGTAGGGTCCATCGGCGCCCTTCTTGGCTCTGGGCAAGGGCTTGCGTTTCTTGCCGCAACGACGCCGTTTTGCCTTGATATTTTTGCGTCGGTTCTGCTTTTCCTGCTCGGTGACGTGGGGCACCATGACCCCATCGGAACCCAAGTAGATGCGTGATTGCTGTGTCGCTTCGCCTTGGCTATCGAGTGCGACACAGTCATGGACAGTCCAGTCGATAGGGAGTTCGCCGGCTTTGGCTGCGGCCTGGATGGCTTTGCCTTCGGATTCGACTATTTGGCGGAGAAACTCGCCGGAGAGAGGAATCTGGGCAGCACGCCCGACGTTCTGGGCGGCCTTGTCGAAGGTGCTACAAGCGCCGTTGAGCCGACAAGCCATCTCACGCACACCCAGACTGAGGGTGTCTTCGGGGCGATCCAGCCAGCTATCCAAGGGGTAGCAACTGCCAATGCCAGTTTGGGCGTAACGACGGCGGGAAAGGGTGATTCGACCGTTGACGGTGAGGATGGTGTGCTGATCAGGCCCCTTGTTCTGCAGAGGTTGTTCGGTCGTCGGATGCCGTGGAGGGGGGAAAAGCCGCTTGTGCGGCGTCGGTTCGGAGCTGCACAGCGGTTTGATAAGTGAGCTGGCGGAAGCGAGCCAGGAGATCACGAACTTTTTCCTCACTGGCATTGATAACTGCGCCCGCAGGAGCGTCGTTGACGGCTGTGGCGACATCTTGACAAAGTTGTTCGAAGGAGCCACGCAGTTGTTCAGCGAGTTCCTCGGCGGAAAGGGTTGGGGCAGAATTCATAACGAGGTCCAGTTCAGCAAAGAGTGCTCAGGAGTGGGATCAATATGTTTTACCGGATTGTCACTCGAACGGCTCCCGAAAGATATGCCACACCCCTGGGCATTTCCCCTCAAACCCTTTGAGTAAAGCGGCGAAAGCCGTTGGTTGCCGAAGTGTCAGGATGGCTTTGAGGGCCAACGGAGTTCGGTGAGCGTAATGCCGATAAGTCAAGCCGCGGACAGAATGCCCGAGGATCTCCACAGACGACTCGGGAACGTGTTCGTCCTAGTGAGTCGCGCACGTCTTGCGTAAGTCTTTCAGGAGCCAGGGAGTCTCCTTGCCGGTTTCGAGATGAAACTTGGCCTCAATGCCAGCCAGATTACACTGCTCTTGAAACCGACTGTTGGGTCGAGAGCCGCCACCTACGAACACGTGTTCGTCTGGTTCTACCTTCTCGGTCATGAGACTTTTGATGTGAGCATGAACGACACGATTCATGGGACGAAAAAAGGACTTGTTCGTCTTGACTCGGCGGTAGAAGAGCCACCCCCATCGCGATTCGGCTTTCACCTCCCGGTCCTGCGATTCTCGTTGCCAAAAGACATGACGCCAAAGGATCGGCTCGTGGAACGTCGCCGATTGAAAAATTGTCCCGGTATCGACACCATAGTTGAAGAAGACAACCAGAGCACTTCGCCAGTAACGACCTATCGGAAAAGGGCCACTCCAACCACACGGTTGCCTCATTTTGTGGGTAGCGAAATAGAGCGCATTGATCTCCTCCTTGGTCAAATAGTGCAGCCCCGCAACGACACGCTGGGGTTTCGGTTTGGGAAAGCGTGGAGTGGATTCCATGAGGTCCTGTTCCCAGGCCCAAGAAATCACAGCTCGCAAGTGGTCCCTCGCGTTATTCGTCGTGCGTCCAGGATTGTTCCCTTTCTCGGCGATGGCTCGTTGATAAAGCCAATCGAGGAATTCCCGAATGGGTCTGCGGTTCAACTGCTCCAAAGGAGCACCTGCCCCCCATTGTTCCCACTTTTTGAGAGTTGAGAAGTATTCGTTTTGCGTGCCCTTCGCGAGGTGTTTGGCCCGTACGTAACTTTCCAAAGCTGTGGGGAAAATGGTTTCCATGAGGTTGACTCCAACGCCATCGGTTGGTTCCTTCCCCGAGGCAAATGTTCCGTCGGTGTTTGGGAAATGTCTTGAGATGCAGGATTGGTTCGCCTGACCGAGACCAGCGACACAACCGTTCCGGGCTACCCAAGAAGACTTTTCATAACAATCCCTGCAAGATTTCCCAGGAGGGGTGGATGGAGTTGGAAGTCGACTCCAATTGACCAAGGAACGGATCGAGTTCGCACGAATATCGCGACGGAAGGAATTGTTCGTTCGAGCATTCTTGGGAAGACAGGAAAGCGACGACACGAAAACAACAACTGCTGGCGGTATGGGCGGACCGTTGAACGTACCTGATGTTTGTCGAGCGCGGTTGACTCTCGAACAGGCATTCTTGCTTCAATTTCACGACGGATCAGGGCTTTCCGACTTTGCTTGAGCTTTGCTTGGAGAGAAAACTCATACTTCATCAAGTTGGCCGATAAACCGTTGTTTATCGAAGATCAGGAAGGACAGACTACCTGATCAAACTGGAGATCGAACTCTTGACACAAGCCTCGGCAGTAAAAGAGGGTGAGTAGCTTTCTGGTTGGTTTACCTAGATGAGTCCGGTTGTAATGAGAGTAATCTATCCGGAACTTCTTGGAGCTGTCACTTCAAAAAACTGCGATTGATGCACATCGTTGACGCCCCATGACTGATGCCTTTGCTTCACGAAACTAAGGTTGTCAGCGCAAGAAGCCATTTCCACCATTCGCGTATCTTGTGTGATACACATGAAATCATCTTGATGTCAATGTTGAAATAACGCCAGGCGAGCATGGTCTTGTTCCGTGATCGAGTTCACCGTTTTTTGCATTTTTAGTCTGCAGATGCGTTTATCACGAGCCTCGTCCATTTTGTGGCAACTTGAAACAACAAGTTTTGAAAAGCAATACAGCGTTCCAGTTATGTGTTCGGAACTGCAACACCACATTTTCAACTCTCTTAAATCGATTATTTCAAGTTCTTGTTGACGAAGTCTACTAGCTTCCAGATCGGCATGGGCATTGCCATTTTGGTTTACCGTGACGAAAACTTAATCCCAAATTTTTCCACCTTCACATCCTTGTGCAACCAAACCAAAGGAACATGCTCATGTTGCATGCATTGCTCCGAAACTTGATCGCCAAAATCACTCGTAGAAACAGCCAAGCCAATGCCCATAAAAAAAGGCCAACAGCGAGGCTGGCTCTCGAGTCCTTGGAGGCCCGAGAGGTGCTCAATGGCGACACCGCCGTTGCATCTCTCGGAGATAGTCTTACTTTCTCAACAGGAACTCAGGACAGCTTGGGTGCCTTTACCCTAACCGACTCGTCCGTTGCGGCAGGACAATTGACCGTCGGAACCGATTTCCTGAGGATTTCCGGAAACCCGACGCTCCGAACAGCCTCACTCCTCCCACAACTATCCGCACCGGATCTCGAGCAGGTCGATGCCGAATTCAACCTAGAAAACGCAGTCGTTACTCCCGTCGCGATTTTAGACATCTTCGACCAGGTGAGTCGGCAACTCGGACAACTGCGAAAGTCGTCCCCACTCCAGCCCGAACTCACGCTCGACCCCTTGCAACAGAGTTTGCCTTTCACCAAGAACTTGACCATCGACGACACCGTGAACCTGTCGGAGCTGGTCGACAGTCGACTGGTGCAACCTCTGCGGACCGAACTGGAACAGACCAACGAAGACGGAGGAACCGTCCCGTTCGACTCCTCGGATTTGCAGAGTTTCCTCACGAGCCGTGGATTGCTTGGGTCCGAAGGACTGAGGTTTGACCCGACTAACCAGGAGTTGACGATCCATCTGCGGATTGTCGGGACGGGCCCCACTGTCGAAAGCGATTTGTTCTTCGAAGATAAGACCAATGAACTGAAGGACCTGGAGTTTGACGATGCCAAGGTCAACTTTACGACGACAGCAACCATTGACATCAAAGTCGTCGTAGCATTTCGAGAACTTGGGACCGACTTTGTCTTCGATCAAGATACCCTTCTAGCCGACCTCAACGCCGGGTCGGGTGTCCCGGGCCTCGATTCGGACAACACTGTACTTCGAGTGACCTTGGACGATGATACCTCATTCGATGTGGACCTCATCGGCGTGACCACCGTCGGAGACGTGGCCAATCGAATCGAAGCGGCCTCGGGAAAGGTCAGCGTCGTTGTCAATCAAATCGAGAAGCGTTTCGAATTGCACCCGCAAACCAATGGTCCGAAAATTACCTCGGTCCTTCCGGTAGACAGCTCCCGAGCAGTGCTTGGTTTGGGAATTACCGTCGAGAGCTTGGTGCCCGAGGAGAACGGGGTGGTGCTGGGAGGACCACTTCACGGGGACAGCTTCGTCAACCTGTTTTCGGTAACGGCACCCCGAGTCGACCTTTCCACCAGAGTGCTACTCCCAAGTTCCGAGATCGAGGCTCAGTTCGGTTTGCTGGACCTGGACCTGGACTCGGTCGCTCTGAATGAAACCATCGATTTGTCGCTGTCCGCTGCCAACCCCTCGGATAGGACTTCTGTCCCTGAACTCGGCGAAACCCTTGCGGCTAACTCGGAACTCACAGGGGAAGTCGATCTCGACCTGACCCCGCAACCGGTTGACTTCGGAATCGACTTGAGAGGATCTCAGGTTGTCGTGGCTTGGGACTCGGCCATCCCGGATTCGAACGATCTGACTCTCAACGATGGGGTCACCTCTTGGGACACGGTTCGAAAAATCGATGTGAACGTTGTCGAACAGGCCACCGACCAAGTTCTTGCGTTTCTGGATGAGGTCGACAAGCAGTCTGTCTTCGCCACGACGCTGCCGGTGCTCAACCGAAGTGTGGCCGACGTGCTCGATTTGAGCAGCACTGCCTGGAAGTTGCGAACCGAACTCAGCGAAGATCCACCGGAAACCTTGCAACAGGTCCAAGACCAGGTTCGCTCGGCCTTCGGAAATTCTGCGAGCTTGAGCTTGCAAGAGGAGGTCGTCGAGATCACCGTGCCCTACGATTTCCAAAAGGCATTCGAATTCCGGTTGGACGAGCAATTCGGGGAAGATTTCGACAACCTGGTTGGCTTTGGAGTATCGACACCGGTGTTGGCAAACATCGAGAGCACTGGAACCTTGGACTTCCAAGTCGACCTCTCGCAGCCAACTCCCGAGGTCGCCTTGAAGAACAGCAGTCGGCTGGACTTCGAAATTCGGATCGACGCGGAGGACATCTCTCTGAATGCCAATACGGGTATTCTCAATGTATTCATCGACGCTGGAGTGATCCGATTGGATGACGGGGCCGAGGACAAAAAGGATGCCAAAGCCGCGACCTTTTCGGTATCCCTGCAAGGCCTCGCCGACCAAAGTACCAAGGTCAAAGACATTCTCAGTGCCCCGGATACTCACCTCGCCTCGCAAGCCAATGGCAAACTCGATATCCAGCTTCCGACCTTCTTCCCCACCCGAAACAACCCTCAAGGCAATATCGAGGTGACCATCGAGTCGCTCACTGACCTGGGAACAGTAGCCCCGGACGTCACGGTCCCCGATTTCAGCGGAGCCACGTCGAATCTTGATTTGTCTGACACTCTCGATAACTTGGTCGACGGTTTCGACCGTGCTATCCAAGTGCTCGAGAATGCGTTGAGTGATCAACTTGTAAGTGTCGACATCCCGCTGGTCGGAGATCAACTCGATAACGTCGGGGATTTCCTCCGAGATCTCCGAGAGGACGTTACCCAGGAAATTGCTTCGCTCACTCATGTCACCGATGTCTTGATTCGAGAGAAACTGTTCGAGGTGCTCGGATCACCAGGACTGGAATGGTTGGGTGATCTCAACGACGATGGTAGTGTGGATGCCTCCGATATCCTCATTACCCCCACCGAGGCAGGAGACGGGTTCGAGTTCGAGTTCGACTTACAACAATCGCTGGTAAGCACCGGGCTTGCCATCGATGTCGGCTTGGATGCGATCGGTTTGGAAATCGAAGGGAGCTTGGACCTCGATGTCACCTTCGATATGCACTTCGGATTCGGGATTTCTACTTCGGAAGGGTTCTATCTGACCACGGAACACGAACGTGGTGACAACCCGGATGCACCGGAGCTGGAGCTGACACTCGAGGTGTCGCTGGCTCCCGAGGATGGCGATCCCGATGGTCTCTTCGATGCTCAAGCACAACTCGGTTTCTTGAAGCTGACTGCCACCGATGTCTCCAACGAAGATGGCAAGCACACCCATCTCTCGGGGACGGTGGCGGTGAACCTGGACGACGACGATGGCAAGTTGACTCTGAGCGAGATGACCTCGTTCTCGAAGTTGAAAGACAGTCTCGATGTCTCCTTCGAGGCCTCGGCGTACATCGGATTGGATCTGGTATCGAGTCTTGGCAGTTCCAACTTGCCTTCCTTCGGGGCCACATTCGTTACCGATTGGCAATATGAATCAGGTAGCGACGAATTCGATTTGACCGTCTCACTGAATGATGTCTACATGGATCCTGGTGATTTCATCAAGGATACCGTTGCCAAGATCAAGGATGTTTTGGAGCCAGTCATCCCCATTGCACAGGTTCTGAACACTCGCATCCCATTGATCTCGGATCTCGAAGGACGAGACGTTACGTTCTTGGATCTCGCCGAGTTTCTTGGGGGCAGACTGTCACCAACCAGTCGCGAGTTTGTCGAGAAGGTGATCGATTTCATTGAATTTGCCGACAACCTGGAAGATTTCACCGGAGAAATCCACTTCGGGAGTATGGATATCTTCTCCTCGTCGAACAACGAGGCGGACAGTCCCGAGCAGCTTGCCGAAAGCCTCGCAAACAAGTCCGAGGACGTCAAGCCGGTAACCGGGAGTCGTGCTAGCAACTCTCAGAGCCGGATCAAGTCAATCACGGATGCAGGTTTCGAGTTTCCTCTGATCGATGACCCGACCCAAGTCTTCCAATTGTTCCTGGGTCAAGATGTCGACCTGATCCGGTACGAGGTACCACGGCTCGACTTCGAGTTCGACATCAGCAAGTACTTCCCGATCATCGGACCGCTCGGTGCGACGCTCAGCGGAAACATCGGAGCAGCGGCTCAATTCAGCTTCGGGTATGACACTCGAGGACTAAGGCAGTTCGTCGAGAACGACTTCGATGATCCGACCTTGGCGTTCAATGGCTTCTACGTCGGTGATCTCGATAGCAACGGAGTGGACATTCCCGAGCTACAAGTCTACGGAGGCATCGCCGCCTACGCCTCAGTCAACTTGGGGATTGTCCAAGGCGGTGTCGGAGGTGGCATCGAAGCTGTCGTCGAGATGAACCTCCACGACGGCAACGACGACGGCAAACTCCACATCGATGAAGTCGAGGCCAACCTCCAAGCCGGGAAACTGTTCGATCTCGCCGGAGCCATCACTGGATTCCTCGAGGCCTTCATCAAAGTCGACTTTTTCTTCTTTAGAAAAACCTATGAATTCGAGATCGCCAGCTTCGAATTGATCCGCTTCGACAACAGTTCCAGCGGGGACACTACCCCGGAACTGGCTGCTGTCGACAATGGTAAACTCCGACTAAATGTCGGTCCCTTCGCAAGCCAAAGAACCCACGGGAATCGGACCGACGGTGACGAGTCGATCACCATCAACCAGGTGGGGGCGAATTCGGTGGATGTCACTTTCGACGGACACACCGTACGGTACGACAATGTCAGCAAAGTCATTGTGGACGGAGGTGCCGGTGACGACACCATCACCGTAGCGAGTAACGTCGATATTTCAGTGGAGATTCGAGGTGGCGAAGGAAATGATGTCATCCGTCACGAGGGCTCCGGGAGCAGTACCTTGATCGGTGGTGAAGGAAATGACGTAGTTATTGCCGGATCAGGCGTTGCTATCATCTTCGGTGAAGAGGGCGACGATACCATTACTGGGGGTACCGCTGCCGATTTCATCGATGCCGGTGAGGGCAATGACGTCGTCGAGGCCGGAGCGGGAGATGATACGGTTGACGGTGGCCGAGGAGACGACAGAATCACCAACAGTGCCGGTGCCGACAGTCTTGTCGGTGGCAAAGGCAATGACAACATCACAGGGGGTGTTGATCGAGATCGTATTGACGGAGGCGATGGGAAGGACACTCTGCATGGTGGTGCCGGTGACGACATCCTCAACGGTGGACGTGAGGAGGACCTCATCGATGGTGGAGACGGTGACGATCTTCTCAACGGTGACGACGGGAATGACGTTCTCCGGGGGCAAGATGGGAACGACACCATGTACGGCGGCTTGGGCAGCGACCGGCTCGATGGAAATGCCGGTTTCGACGAACTCTTCGGGGAGCTAGGTAATGACTTCCTCAATGGTGGGGACGATGCCGACTTGCTCTATGGGGGCGTGGGCCAAGACGAACTCCGCGGCGAAAATGGCGATGATCAACTCTACGGGGAAGCGGCCATTGACAAGCTCTTCGGTGGAGAAGGCAACGACACCTTGGACGGAGGTTTTGGCGATGATTTCGTCGAGGCCGGAGCGGGCGACGACAGCGTCCGTGGAGGTGATGGCAATGATATCCTCGCAGGGGATGCCGGAAACGACACCATCGAAGGCGGCGACGGAGACGATCTGTTGTTCGGATCGATCTACGATGTCACGCCGTTGACACCGGGGCGTGATTTCACGGAATCGGTTCACGAAGGCAATGCCTGGAATGGTAGCGTGGATGGCAACGACCTGATCGATGGCGGAGACGGAGACGATGCCGTGTTCGCTGGTCAAGGCGATGACACCGTCATCGGTGGGGAGGGCACCGACTCTCTGCGCGGAGGTGGCGGCGAAGATGTCTTCCCGGTTACGATCGACTTGTTGGATGCCGAGAACTTCGACCTCATCTCCGGAGGAGTCGAGCAAGATGTCATCGAACTCCGAGGAACCGAGGGCAATGACAGCTTCCGCCTCGAACAACTACCCGATGAGCAACTCCCGGGACAACCAGCCATGGCAGTCTTCCGCTTCGATAGCTTTGCGGCAGACGGTTCGGTTGTGGCTTCCTCCGAATTCAAGCTCCCAGCCGATCCACGGGATCGTGATGTCGAGCTCATCCGCATAAGTACACTCGGAGGCGACGACAGAGTCGAAACCGTGGGACCATTCAATGTCAATCGTCTGGAAATTCATGGCGGTGATGGCAACGACACACTCATCGGCAGCCAAGGCAAAGATTCGATCCTCGGGGGTGCTGGGGACGACGTCATACAAGGCAACGAAGGCGAGGACATCATCCGTGGTGGCTCAGGAAGCGATTCGATCGATGCCGGAGCGGACAGCGACTCTGTTTTCGGTGATGAAGACAACGACACCATCGATGGTGGTACGGGATCGGACGTCGTCCGAGGTGGCTCCGGTAACGACCTGCTGAAGGCCGGTAACGGGCTGGAGTTCAACAGGCTCTTCGGTCAAGAGGGAAATGACACTCTGGTCGGTGGTAGCGGGGTAGACAAACTCGATGGTGGTGCCGATGACGACTTCGTCTTTGGTGGTGACCTCGGCGATATACTCTCTGGTGGTGATGGCAACGACACACTGGTTGGTGAAGACGGTCGCGACACGATCGATGGTGACGATGGTGACGACCTGGTGCTCGCTTCGGTGAACAACGGGATCCGTTCTCAAGCAGGTGTGGATGACTTCGTTCCTTCGAGTCTCTCGGAACTGCCTTACGAAGATCTACTCGACCTCGAATTCGATATGTTCCAGCAACGAAACGAGTTGCATGCCAGCCGAACCGAACTGCAAAGCATTCCGGCGTCCGAGCGCACTCCCGAACAACAATCCGAATTGAATTCTTTGTTGCTCGAGCGAATTCCTGAGATTGAGAACACACTAGCTGTCATCAACCAGATACAAACCGACTTGTTGAATTCCAACACGATCATCGTGGACAACTTGGATGGTGGTAACGGTAGCGACACCCTCTATGGCAGTGCCAAGGTAGACAACATCTCAGGTGGCGATGGAGATGACACCATCGTCCATGTCCGCAATTTGGATAGTGTCGATGCGGAGTTGGATGTGATCCTCGGTGGCAACGGCACGGACCGTTACCTGATCGAGGGTACGGAATTCGCTGACGACATCCTGATCTCATTGGTTACTCAAGCCCAAACCAACCCTGAGGTGATGGTCACCATTGGTAGCGAACCCGAGGTTCGGGCCAGCCGGTTGGAGATCGAGGTCGTCGCAGTGAAAGCTTTGAGCGGCGACGATACGATCACAGTGGAGTTCGGGCAAAATGCAGCCATGAACGTCGAGATCGATGCCGGGGATGGCGACGATGTCATCTCTGCCGGAGAATTGCAGATTGCTTCGACTCTCCAGGGAGGCAAAGGGAATGACTTGATCGTCGCCGGACTTGCCAACGATATCATCGAGGGCGGTAGCGGAGATGACACATTGACAGGTGGGATCGGCCTGGACACCATTTACGGTGGCGACGGTAATGACATCATCGACGCTGGTGCAAGCAATGACCATGTCTTTGGTGGTCGAGGTGACGATGTCATCGATGCTGGGGCCGGCAATGACATTGTCCACGGCAATGAAGACAATGATCACATCGACGGTGGAGATGGACAGGATACTCTCCGGGGCGACTCCGGAAACGATTACCTCAATGGTCAGGGTGGCTCCGACAACGTCCAAGGTGGCCTGGGTGATGACTATGTGGAAGGTGGACTTGGCAACGATACGGTTCGTGGCAACGATGGTAACGACACAGTTGTTGGTACGAGCTTCTTTGCCCGAGTGATCGAAGCCGAAAGCGGAACTGGGATTGCCGTTGAATATACTACGAGTGTCGCGCCTGAGGCCTCCGGGAGTGCTGGGTTGCAGTGGAATCCTGAGGGAACTCATAATGTAAACGGGACGCCCGGTACTTCTTCGGTAACCTACGAGTTCAACGTTTACGATGCTGGGTACTACAACATCTCCTTGCGAACGATAGCTCCGAACGGTAACGATGATTCGTTCTGGGTTCGTGTGCAAGGGACTGATACCGGCACACCTTACGGTGGCGGCTGGGTACTTTTCGACGTCCCTCGAAGTAGTGACTGGCGTTGGCGGCAAGTCCGCGATCGTGGGCAATCGCAGGTAGTGCCACTCTACCTGACTCCGGGTACCCACGTCCTGGAGATCGATGCCAGGGAGGACAACACCCAGCTCGATCAGATCTACATCACCAATGCACCAGACACTGACACTGTCCACGGTGACACCGGAGATGACACTATCCACGTGTATAACTCCAAAGGCACGCACGACGGGGGCACAGGTAACGACCGAGTTGTCATCATCGGAAGCGATGCCGAGGAAACGATCTTGGCGGACCGGATCAATGCTGCCCATTTCAACGTGTCCCGAACCTTGCAAGGAAGCCCGACCGAATTCGTGACACCAATTCACAATGTCGAGCGAGGCACGATCTATGCTTCCAATGGGGATGACACCGTAACGTTGGGTGACATGGGCCATGAGGTCGACTTCGAGGTCTATGGAGACAATGGTCACGACTCGATTACCGGAGGAAGTGGCAATGACACTCTGCATGGCGGACATGGCAACGATACCTTCCATGGCTTGGCAGGGGATGACCTCATGTTCGGTGGCGAGGAAAATGATCTCATGCACGGAGGAACTGGCAACGACACGATTCACGGCGAAGGGGACAATAATACGATCTATGGTGGAGACGGCGACGACCTCTTGACCGGCGATTATGGCCGCGACCATATCTATGGAGAAAATGGTCGTGACACTCTCCACGGAGGTAGATACCATGACGTCCTCAGTGGTGGAGAAGGCGACGACACCCTCTACGGAGATGAGGTTGGTCAAGAGTTCAATGACCTACTCATGGGTGACGAGGGGAACGACATCATCTACGGTCGAGGTGGTAATGACACGATCGTTGGTGGAATCGGTGACGACTCTCTGCATGGAGAAGCCGGTGACGATTCGATCTACGGTGAGGAGCAAGCCGACCGCGACAGTGTCAACCACACGGCGAACATCGCCGGACAGTATGCCATCGTCGGCTCCAATGGCATGAACCTGAGGGCACCCAACGGAGGTGGAAGCACAGCCTACTTCGACCGTATGTGGATTGGAGGCCATGAGCAGTGGACTATTGAAAAGCATGGCAGCAAGGTGGCCTTCCGCTCTGCCAACGGCCACTATTTGCGTTCTAACAAAGGAGTCGCGAGACCGGACGTCCCACATCGTCTTTCTCACGAGATGTACACGGTCGTCGATGCCGGAAATGGCCAGGTGGCCTTCCGAACCCACGATGGCAAGTATCTGACAGCTCGGACAAGCAACGAGATTCGTGCTGACGCCACCAGCATCGGGACGCACGAGAAGTTCACCTTGGCCCGAACCAATGACACCGATGACTTCATCGAAGGTGGTGACGGCAATGACATCATCTACGCCCAGGATGGGCGCGATACGGTCCACGGAAACGGTGGCAATGACACCATCCACGCAGGTCACGGCAACGATACCGTTCATGGCAACGCCGGAGACGACAACATCAAAGCTGGAAGCCAACAAGACCGCGTCTACGGCGACGATGGCAACGACCTTCTCGCAGGTAACCGTGGCAATGACACCATGTACGGTGGCAAGGGCAACGATACGCTTCAAGGTGGCAAGAACGAGGACCGCTTGTATGGGCAAGATGGCAACGACAGCCTCAAGGGTGGCGACGGCCATGACCACTTGTATGGAGCGGCGGGCAACGACTACCTCCTGGGAGAAGCCGGCAATGACATCTACGACGGCGGTAGCTCGACAACCGAAACGAACTTCGTCGAGGATGGCGGCGGCTCTGACAAAATGGTCAATGCCTTCAATTTGACCCACACTGGAAGCTACTACTTCGTCGTCAAGGCCACCGGCAGTTCCGAGTATTTCATGATCCTGAGTTCCGGCTCAAAATGGACTCTCAAGAATTCGACCTACCGCGACATCTACATCAACGCCTTCGGGTTGATCGAGGTGACCGATGGTAGCTTGGATCAGTTGACAACCGTTCAATGGTTGTAATGAGCTGAGCTGTTCCCATCGTTGGTATCGGAGCCCCGAGACGACTCGCTTGTCTCGGGGCTTTTTGTTTCCCCGGCAAGCTAACCGATTCAGTTGCTTCTTTAGTGGTTACATGGGAGTAGCAGATTGGGCTGCTGGTGAGACAGACATGTCCAGAGTGGACAACTAAGTTTCGTCCAGCGCTGCTACACCCGGAAGGGGAGACATGACTTTGTGATGCACGCGTGGGGAAAAGGTCCCATAGGAACCAACTTAAGGCGCAAGTCCTACAATACCAATAGGTAGCGTTGGCATCCCGAGATTTAGGGAAGACTTTGCCATGATCATTTTGAAGCAACTAGATGTCCGTTTCTTAAATTCCCTGCGAGTATCTTGCCGTAGCTGTTCGGAGTTGTCATGATAGCCTCCAAAGGGTCTGACGTTGTTGTTCTTCCAGGAAGGTTCCCATGCCTCGTCCGTTTGCCTCTCGCGTCGAACTCTCCCAGGAAGTTCGCGAACAACTCCAATCGTTGTGTCGGGCTCGCTCCACACCTCAGGCGTTGGTCTTTCGCTCTCGCATCATCTTGCTCGCCGCGAGCGAAGAAAACCTCTCTAACCAAGCCATCGCCGCCCAACTCGGTTGTGACCGACACACCGTCAGCCAGTGGCGAGAACGC
>CAYYUU010000069.1:0-13910 GCA_964474955.1 uncultured Alcaligenaceae bacterium
CAAGCTCCATCCAACCATTTTGCATCTCGTCCCAGGTCTGCAAGCCCCACCGGATCGTTTTCGAAGGGTCCGGATTGCGGGGATTGTCGGCAGAATTATCCCACGTGCAAATCCACTTCAACTTTGTGCCTTTGGGCATTTCGACAGGCTTCTGGAATCGGTAAACACTTTGCCAATTGAAATCAAAGTCCGGGACGTAGAGTAAGGTTTTCTTCTTTCCATTGGGATAAATCGCTACGTATTTCGCGCTCGTCCCACGCAGGTGCATGTGCGGCATGAATGATAGAATCATGGCGTCTTTGGGAAACGTCCACGTCATCTCTTCTCGGTGATTCGCAACTCGCGGTGGGACACGCAGCCGCATGTTCGCCAACACGTTACTAAAGACTTCGTGTTTGGGGGGCTTTTTGCTGAAGATCAAGCCGATCGAAGACTTGTCCGTCTGGGCGATGCCGTTGGGCGTGTAATGCATCTCGAAGACGAGCTTCGCTCCGGCGGGAATGCGTTTGGCCTGTCCCGGCGGGTACCTCGTCGGCATGTCACCGGGCGCGTACCCGGCGAGTGTATAGGCCGTCCCATCGAGCGCGTATAAAGGGCGGAACGGGATCTTGATGTAGACAAGGATGTGATGCACGACGGCCCGGTTGCCTGGGCGACACTCGGCGGCTTGGACCCACATGTCTTTTTTGAATCCGGGATCGACGACGAACCGTTTGTACGGAATCACTCCGGTCGCTGGAACCTTGTAGGCCTTGGGCATGTGGAAAACAATGTCCGGTTGACCAATGCCCCAACCCTTGGGAAATTTTCGTGGCGGCGGAGCGTCTTTGTCGTCACCTTTGGGGCAACCTTGTTCGATCCACGCAAGCAAGGTGTCGATTTCTTCTTTGGGCATGCGGCGGTCGTTGCGGAATTTGCCAAAACGCGGGTCGGCGTGCCACGGGGGCATTCGCTGTTCGCGGACGACTTCGTGAATCGTCTCGGCCCACGCTTTCGCGTCTCGGAAATTGAGCAACGACATCGGACCGATTTCGCCGGGACGGTGACACTCCTGGCAGCGTTTCTTCAATATGCGTGTGACGTGTTTGTTGTAGCTGAGTTTGCCCTGTACGCGAGGTCTCTGAACGCGACCGATGATACAGCCCGACACTTTTGTCTTGGGAGTCGTGATCCTCTTGCCGGCGAGGAGTTCATCGAGCGCGTCTTTCAGTTCTTCCTTGCGGGGTTTGTTTCGGGAGTACGTGAGGCCATATTGATCGTCAATGCGACCGCGATAACGAATCACTCCTTTGGCGTCGAGGAGAAAGACTTCGGGCGTTCGTTTGGCTCCGAACGTATCGGCGACTTTGTTATCGAAATCTTTGAGAACCGGAAATGGGATTTTCCTTTCTTGGGCGTGCGCCGAGACTTCGACGAAGGTATCTTGCTCGTTGGAGTTGATGGCAAGGAATTGCACGCCCTTCTCGGCATAGTTCTGGTGCATCCGCAGGAACGTGGGCACATAGAGATTGGCGAGCCGACACTCGGTTCCGACGAAAATGACGACGATGGCTTTCTTCTTCTTGTAATCGGTCAACGACCGGTCGCGGCGGTGGATGTCCTGAAGAGTAAAGTTCGGGACGGTCGCTCCAATCGCGGGCGGTTCCAATTTCGTTTGCCCGTCGGGGAGTCCAACCGAAGTGGCCAATAATATGGTGAGGGCGGTAAACACAAATGGTCTCCCACGCTAAGTATCCGGTGATGTGTTACGAAAACTGGTATTCTCGTTTACTCATTATCAAATGTAACAGACTACGCAAAGACTGTTCCAGTTTGGCGTTGTCGTAGTCGATACGAGCCCCATGTTTTTTTGTGATGAAGGCAACGAGTTGTTTTTGCTCCGCCGCACCCAATGGTTTGCGTAAGAACCGGCGAGTGAAGTAATTCACGGCTTCGGCGGACGTCTCGACTTTGGCGTTTTGGAGCATCGAGCGAAGGTCGATATTGGCTTTGATCTTCTTGTCTTTTTTGATGGCGGCAACGGCTTTCTTGAAACCTTCGGCGATTTTCTCTTTCCGCAAATCGAAGGCTCCTACCAGATTGAACCGCTTTACAATCTCAACCGTGCTTGTCGTTTCCCACAACGGGTATTTGCCCATCTGTGGTCGGTCGGGAATTTTCGCCGTCGGGAACAAGATGACTTTGGCGAAGAAGCGCCTTTGTTTCAAAGCATTGGGGGTGAGCCAATCTGACCCAGATTTCCAGCCTTCAGGGCTCAGCGGGAAAAATAACTTTTGACCCATCCTCGCGGTCGTGTGATTGAAATCGGGATTGCTCGGGAGTCGGCGTAGTCCGAGTTTTCGGTACGTCGACACGACCAAATGCACGGGACTCTTCGCCTGCGTGGCATAGGATTTTGGGCCGTAGAAGTCTTTCGAGAGGAATAGCATCTTCAAGAATGGCTTGATTTGGTATTTTCCCTTGCGGAAGTGGTTGGCGAGTTTCTTTTCGAGTGCCTGCGGTAAGTCACGCCGGACGAAGAAGTGATATATCTTTCGCGAAATGAATTTCGGCGTGGCTTTGTGTTCCAAGATGATGTCGAGGACGTCTTCGCCTGTGAACTTGCCCGTCTTGCCGAGAAACGTGATTTCGCCGTCGTCGTGTAGCTTTTTCTTGAAGACAAACTTGCGTCCAGCGTGCGTCCAACCGGTAAACGCTCTTGCGGCCTGTTGGATGTCTTTTTTGGTGCAGCTTTTCGGACCCATTGAATACTGTTCGATCAACACGCGAGCGAACTTTGGATTCGGCTTGCCCTCCACGTTCGTGGTGTTCTCCAAGTAGGTCAACGTGGCGGGATCTTTCGCAATGCTTTGGAGAATGTTGCGAAAATTGCCAGTGGCGTTCTTTCGCAAGAACGCATTTTGTTTGCGGAGTAGACGATAGTCAGGAACTCGGATTGCGGACGTCGCGAAGTGTCCATGCCAAAACAAAGTCATCTTCTCTTCGAGTGGTCGTTGGGTGGCGACCATTCGGTTGGCCCACCAACGTCCAAGGCGTTCGGTTTCCAGACGGTTGGCAAAAGCATCATAGAAGGCCCGAGTTAGGATTGGTTGGAGCCAGGGTGTGCCGGGCTTCTTTTTGATCTTGATGCCCGACGCTTCGCCATGCTTGACGGCCTGGCGGATTGCGTCTCCGAGAGGATCTTTGCCGAGCCAAGGAACGTACTCGTCCTTAAAAATTCCCGACGGAACGAACTTGGGTAGGGTGTTCGGAACGATTTGGTAATCGACGACGTAATGAACGGCTTGTTCGGGAGCCATCTTCGCGAGGCGTTGGATCTCTTCCGGGGTTCCGCCAAAGCCAGTTCGTTCGAGAAGGTGTGCGGCCTGCAATGGTCCCCAATCGAGTGGAGAAATGGGTGAAAGATCGCCATTCCATGTTTTTGGTCCGGAACCGGTTGGCGGACTTCGCGGCGGTTCACGTTTAATATTTTGGGCGCTAATCGTGGGGGGCCAGAGCAGCCAGCAGAGTAAACACACCCAGAGGATGAGGACGAACGGAGATCGATTGTTGCTTCTTCGTTTGTGCTGCGTTCGTTGCCAACGAGCCCCGATGATCGTGTCCATCCAAGTATCCTCCTGCTCAAAATGGTCCCGGAAGCAAATACTCCCGGTTGGGCAAGATGTTTCGAGAAAAGTCAAGAGACAAGCGACAAGAGATAAAAAGACACCAACCCGAATCGCGAGCGAGAGAACACTGAATACGAAAGCGGCATAGAACCGCTGCACTCCAAAACAAAAACAAAGACAGGCGTCCTTTCGCTCGCCGAAGGGCGACACTCCCAAACAAAACCGATGGCACGCGGCAGACTTTCCGACGTTTCCAATTTCTCTCACGACCGCATGTTTGCATGCTATAATCAAGTGGACTATTGTATCACCACTGCAAGCTTTCCTCCTGTCACCGCATGGTCGTTTCCTTGGGGCACCCGCTCGCAACCCATTACCAAAATGTCAGGTTGTAACGACTAAGAGCGTTGCCGCGAAATGGCGCGATGTGTGAAACTTGCAACGCAAAGGCCACTAAGATTGGTTTTCCGACTGCCGGCGGATGCAGGTCGGGAAGCCAACCGGCCGATAACTAATTTGTCAACACGACTTTGCTGACGTACGCTTTTCCATCCTCAGAGACCCGACTCTGTGTGGAACTTGTGAGGTCGGGATGAAATAGTCGTGATCTGGTTGAGAATCGAGGGGGGTTTACAGTCATTGGTTCGAGAGATTGGTGAGGGCACTAGAATCCTCCGAATCTTTCGTGATCCCCAATCAGCAAAACCCCCGGAACTTCCCCACTGGAGACTGCTTCTAAAGGGGTGTATCCGTAATCGCAAGGCGCAGACAATTGACCTCGAGTTTTGCCTGCCCCCTTGTATGATCCCGATCAGCCCATTTGAGAATCGAAATCGCTGGGGGTTCGAGCATGCTCCTGGTTAAAGGGCTTTGTCCCTTTCCCATATGTGGGGTTCGGGTCGGGATGTTGGAATCTTCGGGACAAGCCTGAAGCGCGAGCGAAGGACAAGGAGCTTCCCTTGGGCTTCAGACTTGTGCCAAAGCGAACTCCAGAACACAGACCCACACCCCGTTCGTGTTGCGTTGGCAAATACTCTGGCTTGTTGTCGCAAGTTCTCATAGGCTAACGCATTGGGTAGAAGAATCATCCTCGCACCCGCAGGGCGGCCCCGGCAACAGACGTCCTGCTGGCAAGGTGCCTGCACTCAGGAAACGACCCCTATGACAAGACCACGCCGGCAAAAAGGTCCATCGGTCCAGTCGCCCCTGGAGACGTACCTCCGCGAGATCAACGAAACGCCCTTGCTTTCGGCCAACGAGGAAAAAGAACTGGCGTATCGGATCGAAGATGGCGACAGCGAAGCAAGAGACCAAATGGTCCGAGCCAACTTGCGGCTCGTCGTAAATATTGCCCGTGGTTATACGGGCAAGGGCTTGGGCCTGCAAGACTTGATCGAAGAAGGCAACCTCGGGTTATTACGCGCCGTCGAGGGTTTTGACCCGTCGATGAACACTCGCTTCAGCACATACGCAAGCTATTGGATCAAGCAGTCCATCAAGCGAGCCCTCGTCAACACTGCCAAGACGATCCGGATTCCCGCGTACATGGTCGAATTGTTGGCCAAGTGGCGGCGGGCGGCCTCAAAACTCCAAGACGAACTCGGACGACCGCCTACGCACGAGGAAATCGCCAAGAGCTTGAACTTGCCCAAGAAGAAGCTCGCAATAATTAAAAAAGCTATCCGCGTCTACAACGCGGCCCCGCAGAGCGATCAGACCGAATCGGGTTGGTCCCTCGACGAGATGGTCATGGACGGGCATTCGAAATCGCCCGAAGCCGAATTGCTCGAGTCGGACGACCTCCACCATGTCCTCGACTTGCTCGACAAAATGGACAAACGCGAGGCCACAGTCTTGCGGATGCGTTTCGGACTCGACGACGAGGAGCCCAAGACACTCAAAGAAATTGGCGAGTGCCTCGGCCTGACGCGAGAACGTGTTCGACAAATCGAGAGCGAGGCACTAGGCAAATTGAGCGAAAGTCTTGGCGTCGAATGATTTCCTCGCGGAGTGTTTTGAAAATCCCAATGGAGCCGACGGCCGGCTCCATTTTTTATGCGCGGTCGTGGAACTGTCCTCGGGTTCAACCTCCAACCAAATACCCCTCTCAACAACTAATTCTCGGCTGGTACAATAGCCAAAGCATTTTCCTTTGCGTAGCAGAATTTCGGTTGTTCCAAACGTAGGCAGGCCCATGTTCGAGACGTATGCGGAACTCGAAGCCTTTTTCGATCGGTTGTACCAATTCCAGATCGTGCGGAAGTTGGGTGAGGGTGCGTTTGGTCTGGCGATTCTCGTCTTCGATACCGTTGAGCAAGAGCATAAAGTTTTCAAACTGCCCAAAAGTTGGCAAACGATGGAGGCCCTCAAGCAAGAAGGAGACAACCTTCGAGCATTGCGAAAATTGCTCCACCCCAACATCATTCAACTCAATCAATATGGCTTCGTCCCGTTGGACTGGAATGGGCGACGCGAGGATCGTTACTATCTCAACATGGCTTATGGTGGGACGAGTCTCCGACACAAACTCGGAGGCCTGAAATACGACTTCGACGACGAGGACGAGGACGAAGGAAACAACTCCCGCGAACGACGCGAGACCGTCTACACCGGAAGTGGGAAGCGATTACCGACGCACGAAGTTCTCCGAATCGCCGTGGACGTTTGTCGCGGACTCGAAGCTGCACACGGTTTCCAGGGTGCTTCGGTCCGATTGCTCCATTGCGACGTGAGCCCGGACAACATTCTGATCGACGAGGAGGGAGTCGCGAGGCTCTCCGACTTCGGCATCGCCCGGGTCATCGACCGCGCCTCCGGAAGCGGGGCTTGGGCCGGGAAATTGATCTATCTCGATCCGGAGTGCCATGCGGGACGGGCAACGGTTCAGTCGGATTTATATTCGCTCGGGATCGTGATTCATGAATGTCTGACAGGCCAGTTGCCGTTCTCGACGTACTCTGCGCGACTGAATCGCCCGCCGACTCCTGTTCGGGAACTCGTCCCGGCTGTTCCCGAAGAGTTGGAAGTCGTCGTCCTTAAGGCCCTGGAACTCGACGTCGAGAAGCGGTTTCGAAGCGCAAGCGAAATGCTCGCTGTTCTCACGCAAATCGAAGAGGCCATCAACCCATTGCCACCGCGATACAAGCACGTCGCGACCCTATCGGACGGAAGATTGCTGTGTGAAGACCAAGAGGGGACAGGGCGAGTGGCGATCCGGTGGACGAAATCCAATGCCTCGCTCGGCGAGTTGCAGACTCAGCAAGAACTCATCAAGCAACTCGAAAAGTCACCGCTGGAACTCACTCTCGATGCGTTCGAGCGCGAGGGCCACATCGGAGTTGTTTCCCAGGTCCCGGGTGAGCCGACACTCAAGGACCGATTTCCGTGGGACGTATTGGGAGATCTGGATCACCTCCAGGTGTTCTGTGAAATGATGGCCGACGTCGCCGACCTCCTTCACGAAGTCCACGAAGCAGGAATCTACCACGGATTGTTGTCGCCGTATGCCATCTCGTTTCCTTCCGACAAACTCCGCATCCACGACCTCGGGGGCAGTCCGCTTCTCACGCCGCGTCAGGATGTCCCGGGCAAACCCGAAAATGATTCCGATGCCGCGCCGCAGGAAGCCTTCCAAGAAGAACCCGAAGCCGAAAAGAAAATAGCGGAAGCTCAGGACCGTTCCGAAACTCCGGCGCGGCAGTTCAAACCACAATGGGATTACATGTCTCCGCAACTCGCGTCTGGAATGAGTGGCGATGGGCCGACGAGAGCCGACGACATCTTCGCCTTCGGAGCCATCCTTCACGACGTCTTGACTCCGGACGGAACGACCCACCAAACGACGTCTGAAAAAGACGCGGACGAAGAAAAGACCGAAGAGGACGGAGAGAACAAAACACCGCCCAAACTGCATCAGATCAATCCGCTTGTCCCGCATCGGTTCTCCGAGTTGGTCGCGCGTTGCCTCCACGCCGATCCGAACGAACGGCCCGAGAATCTGAAGGAAGTCGCATCCGTTTTGCGGAGTTTCGACTGGCCGCTGGAGTCGATCCAAGGTTTATGCGAGGGAGCCCTGCGAGTGTACGTGCCCGGAGGGAGCCCGTCGCAGTTGATCACGGCCTGCGAGATGCTCGACCTCGCATTGCGGTTTGATCCTGGCAATCCGAAGGTCCACCACACGAAGGGTCTCGTTTATATGCGCAACGAAGCCTATTCGTTTGCCGCCGAGGAATTCCAAAAGGCGTCGCGCGTCATGCCGAGTCGCGAACTTTTCGTCTTGCTCGGCGAGGCCAACGAAAAGGCGGACCAACTCGGTCAGGCCGAGAACGCCTACCGCAAGGCTCTCGAATTCGAATCGAACTCGGTTGTGTGCGAACGGCTCGCGCTGACGCTCAAGAAATTGAAAAAGTGGAAAGAAGCGGTCGAGCTACTGGAACAAACGCACGCAGAAGCACAAGATCCCGAGACTCGAAAACGCTTCCTAAAACTCCTCCAGGAATGGGGCGTCACGATTCTCGCTTGTGAGGAATGTGGTCGAAAGATTGAGGAGACTGGTTCGGTTTTTTGTCCCTCGTGCGAACCTGACCAGCAGGACGAGGCGTCTACAACTGAGGAACAGAACGAAGGGGCATAACGCCGCGGGAGCCGAAGGGGCGGCTACTTTGGAGAGCATCCGTTGAGTACGATCACGGTAGTGCGAAAGAATGGTGCCGTTGCGATCGCTGCCGATACCCTTTGGAAAGACGGCTCGACGATGCAACGCGCGGATCGGCTCTCGAACCCATCGAAAATTCTGCGAATTGGCGATTCCTATTTCGCGTTCACCGGTTCAGGAGCTTGGAGCCAAGTGATCCGGCGTTATTTTTCCAAGCTCAAGGAACCGCCGGACCTCTCCAGCGAAGAAGCCATCTTCGACGCGGTCCTGCGAATGCACCCCGTCTTGAAAAAACGTTACGGTATCAACCCGGACGACGGCGACCGGGACGCCTTCGAGTCTTCGCGGTTCTGCATGCTGCTGGCCAATCCTTGGGGTGCGTTCGCCATTTATCCGGATCGATCGATCAGCGAGTTCGCCACGTTCTACTCGTTTGGTTCGGGTTTCGAATATGCTTTGGGTGCCATGCAGGTAGCGTATCCGCAAATGGAACGTCCCGAAGACATTGCAAGGACGGGAGTCGAAGCCGCCTCCGAATTCGACGAAGACACAGGGCTCCCCGTCGAAACGTACCGCGTAGAATTAGCGAAATGAGCCTGCTCCCTCGCTCACTTCAACTGGCGGAAACGCTCTCGGTCTCCTCGGTAAACCGCAGCCGCGATCCTGCGATATACTCTTCATTAATCTCCACGCTCACCCACTTGCGCTCTAACGACTCGGCGACTTGACCCGTGACGTTACTTCCGGCAAACGGATCCACCACCAGTTGTCCCGGTTCGGTCAGAAACCGGATGAAGAATTCGGGCAGGGCTTCTGGAAATCGGGCCGGATGGATGGCAACGTCGGCCTCCCGACACCGTTTCAAATACACGTCTTGGGAGCGAGTGTTGGGGATCGTTAGAACATTTGGGGGAATCGCTCCGCCATTATCTTTCTGAAAGTGTGGCCCGATTTCGTGTTGCGAAGGGCGTTTCGCCGTCTGGTATCCATCTCGCAAAAGCCGTTTCATGGACCGACTGTACGGACGCAAGACTTGTCGGTTGTCGGCCTTGGGCTCGGTCGTTTTGGAGAGCCACCATAACGTGTTGACGGCATCCTTGACGCGCGTGCGGCGGATCGTCACCCACTGCGCGGGGGTCGGCAAGCGAGAGGGGTTGTGCCAATAACATTCCTGGGCGAGGTGAAAAATCTGGCCCAGTTTCAGGATCAACTCATACGGGAAAAGCGAACGAGTTCCGCTTCCCGCGTTCCAGGCTCCTGCCAAATCGTAAACGAAACTACCGTCGGGACGAAGGACACGATAGATCTCTTGGGCGAACGGCCAGAACCATTCGACATAGTTGTCGGCATCGACGTTCCCGTATGCTTTTTTGCGCCGCAAAGCGAACGGTGGAGACGTGAACACCAGTGACACCGAGTTGTCAGGGAGTTCTCGCAGCACGTCGATGGCGTCCGCGTGGTAGGCTTTCCCGAAGGCCGTCGTGTATGCTGGCTCGCGGGCCGATTTCTTTCCCCGCCTTGTGGTTTTCTCGGGAGATTCCGCTTGCGAAGGGCCGGTTTGAGAACCTAACGACTTTTGTTTCTTCGGTGACTTCCGGAGCTTGGGCACGCCTTCCCTCCTTGGACGGCAATGACGAGATGGTACGCGAGAGGTTTGCAGACGCTTATACCGGATGGGTTGGATTCGTGCCAATGCCAGGTTCGGAGGGCGTTTCGTGGCGGGAAATTTAGGGGAACTTATTGTTTGCGAATCTGTGCGAGTTTCACTACCCTACCAGGTATCGAGGAACAGCTTCCCCCGTTCGCTTGCGTTGCCCGAAGGCATCGCTGTGCCCCTGCAAACGGGCTGGGAAGGAATCCGGACGGCATCGCCTGGTCCGCCCACCGGGCACCCCGACAGGATTGTCCTGGGGTTTTGACGCCGAACTCAGTTGGGAGAAAGGAGCCACCGTGACAAAAAAAGACCTCGCCAAGAAAATTGCCGAAGAGCTGGGACACAACCAGCTGACGGTACTCGAGATCGTCCAAGCCACGTTCGATGGAATCATCGACACGCTGGTCGAAGAAGGACGAATCGAACTCCGTAACTTTGGCGTTTTTGAGGTCAAGGATCGAAAACAGCGACAGGCAAGAAATCCCCGAACGGGTGAACAAGTGATGGTCCCCCAGCGACGGGTCGTGACTTTCAAGCCCGGGTCGAAAATGGAACAGAAAATTTCAGGACGGGAAAAAGAACCCACCGAACAAAGCTGATGCCCCGACCGAGCACGAGGGCGAAACTCTGTTGCCGCGAGGATGCGGAGTCTCGTCGGTCCCACAAACACATTTTGGTTCAAACCCTGCACTCGAAAATCGGTTCGCCGACGTCATGCGGCAGCCCCTAGCGGTAACGCAGCACTGATGGGCTTGAACGCCTTGAGGATCAAGACCTTCCCAATCACTCGCTCCAAAATCGGGAGCGGAACCACCCTCCACAAGTGCGGCACTTCGGCCCTCCGGAGTTGCCGCTTCTTCACTCGATGCTCCTCGAACTGCGGGAAGAGTTTTCGAAGCCGGCGCCCCGAGAACCGATGTCCTAGCACCCCGCGAGGTCGTTCTCGCCAGACCCAACGACGATAAAGCAGTAGCAAGTCCGCCCAAAAGTCCACATCGTATTTCGCCGACGTTAAGGCGATGACCTTCCCACCAGGTTTCAAAACGCGATAGAGTTCGTTCACCAACTCGGTGGGTTGCGTCGCGTGCTCCACGAGCCCGTTCACACAAACGACGTCGATGCTTGAGTTGTCCAACGGCAACATGGACGGCGTCGAGAGGACGAACTTCGCCTGCAATTTTCGCAGCAGGAAATACCGCCGAATCAAGTCGAGTTGGGCGGCACACTTCGCATGGACGATGACGCGAGAACCGTTATTCGCGTACCGGGCCCAATCGCTTCCCAATCCATGGCCCATGCAGAGGATTGTTTCGCCTGAATGTTTGGAAAACTCGAGCATCCGTGGGAGCCATTGGGCGTTGCGTTGATATCGGTAATTTTCGATAGCGTCGAACCAAGGCAGAGTGTAGGGCTCGCCGAAGTCGTCGCGGCCTTTGCCACGGGGAGGCCGCACCGCTTCGCAAGCGAACAGAACTCGGGCGACTTGCGTTGGTTCGCGGTTTTGACACAGTTGCGCAAGGTCGCACGGGACGACCTGCCGTCCTGGGTTGCCGAACATGTCGGGAGAAACCGAACTGGTCAACTCGGGCCAAATCCGCAACGACGTCCCGGACCCCGTTTCGACGGCCCCCTGCGTTAGCGGGTAGGAGACACCGCGTTCCATATGTCTTCCCTCCACCCTGCGCCTCGCTCATGGGATTTCGGAAACCGACCGAGTCCCTGTCGCGTTTAGGAAATACTGGCTTGGGTGAAACAGGTCAAGATCATCTCAAAGTGGCCGAGGGCGCAAGGTCCGAAGAAAGCAGAGAGGTCGGAAAGGAAGGCGAGGCAACAAGGACGTCACGAAGCAAACGGAGAAACAACAGTCGCGTTTTGGGACGTTGCTTTTCGCGGAGCGAAAAGCAACATTTCCAAACTCGACCATTATTTCTACGAACGGCCCATGCCCGTTCGTGTTGTTCGCGCGTCACCTCGCTCCAATGATATAGACGGCATGGATGATGCCAGGCAGGAACCCACACAGCGTGAGCAAAATGTTGATCCAAAACTGGAGTCCGAGCCCGACTTGGAACAACACGCCAATTGGCGGCAAGAGTATCGCTAAGAGAATCCGAAGCAGATCCATACATTCATCTCCTTGGTCGAATTAATTATTCTTTTGCTTTGACGGTCGTGTCGGCGGTGCCTTGGGGCTGCCGGAACTGTTGGAACACGAGCGTCGGACCGGCACCGACCACGGCCCCACCGATGGCTGCGAACATCGAGAGAATCAGGCCCGAGAAACCGATCCACACCTTGGTTGATGGCTGGATGTCCTCGGTGGCTTCTTCCGTCTTGTTTTTGATTTTCTTGCCGGCTTCCTTGGTCTTGTTTTCGACGCTGTTGGACGAGTTTTTTGGATTCGCTTGGCCGCTCGCGTCACGTTGATTCGAATTTGAATTGAAAGTGGATTGTTGGGATATGGCAGGAGGCACGGTGCTGGCCTGGGCACGCAAGATGCCGTAACCAATCCCGACCTGGGTAATGGCCAATCCCGCGAACAACGTCGCCCAAACGAGGACGCCGTAGATCATGGCTTCGCCTTTCGTTTCTCCGGCCGTCGTGCGAGCCGTGACGAAACCGCCCAAGAAGAAACTCCCAACCATGATGCATGTGCCGATGATGAAGGCGCCGACCGCGAACGTTCCACTCCTGACGTATTCGACCGTCGAGATGCCAACGGCGAACGCCAAGGCAGCCAAGGCCGCATAGACCGCGAAGGCCACGACCGCACCCGCGAAGATCGCGCTCCAACTGACACGGGTCCCAACCGACATGATGTCCTGAGGTTTAACCTTCGCCCGTGGACCGCGTATCGCTGCCCCATTTTGGACAGTTGGATCCTGGTAGGTGACGCGATCCCGAATTGTTCCATCGGGTCGATGGATGACCAGGTCATCACCGTCTCGGGCCAAATTTCTTGCCGATTCGATGGCGTCTTTTTGAGTGTCGTGTGTCGAACTGGAACGTTCGTTTCCTTCACGCTTGACGGCCCAATGCCCTTCGAGTGGGACGACATGTAGTACAGATTTACTCATGATGTAGTTCTCCTAGGTTTCTGTGAGTGGGTTACGGTTGGTATTGTGAAATTGATCCTCCACACCAAGTGGAATATTGTTATCTACACGAAGCAAGTTACGCGCCAAATCAAAAAACACACGATTACGAGCCCAAAAAGCAGAGGTACTGTAAGGTCGGCTCGCGCCGTTGAGCAGAACGATTCCCAACTTTGCGTCTTCTTCATTCTCATCCCGCCAATATCAACTTCACGCGCAGAGTCCGTCCTCGACGTCACACGATGCTCAACGAGAGGCCGATATCTGGCCCTTTCTCTCTTTTTCTTACTCCCGGCCGCTCGGCATATGAATTGCTCTAGATAAGAGTCCAGTTTCGGAGATCGATGGATTTGATTTATTTCTTTTTCCGGAGGTAAAATTTATGGGACTCATACTCCTGTTGATCTTGATCATATTGCTCGTTGGTGCGAATCCGCGATGGCCTCACGCGAACCGTTGGGGCTATGGCCCAAGTGGAATCGTCGGTTTGCTTTTAGTCGTGATACTCGTACTTTTACTTCTCAGAATCGTACCGTTTGTGTGATGGCTCGTTCTCACTGTCCGAAGGTCTGAGTGACAGGCAGCACAGTGTGGAACGCACCTTCTGCAATCCCTTAACCAAAAGAAGGCCCATGACAAACACATCTACCGTCTTCGAGTCGGAAAAACCGGATTACGGAAAAAACTACGGACCCGGCTGGATTGGCTTTAACCACACCGGCAACCTCATGTCGCGAGGTGTCGCCCACTTTAGCCGTTGGGACAAGACCTCAGACATCACAGTCTCGCACTTCTTCGTCGTCACAGGGGAGGATGAATGCGTCGAGGCCATCTTCCCCGACGGGGTCGTGACTTCGAGCTTGAACGAGTCATACTTCGAACCGGAAGATAGAATGGTC
>CAYYUU010000070.1:0-13810 GCA_964474955.1 uncultured Alcaligenaceae bacterium
AAACCAGAAGGGCAAGGCAGAAGACAAATTGCTTTTCCAGCCTTCAGCCTACATCCTTCCACCTTCTTAAAATCCTGGAAACAGTGGGCGGTTGAATCCAAAACCGCCGAAGCGTCCAAATCCGGAGCCGCCGAGGCCCAGACCGCCGTAACCGAACCCGCCGAACAGCCCGCGTCCGCCGAACCCGCCAAACCCAAATCCACGAAAGCCATAGAAAAAGTTTTGGCCGTAGAGCTGTTGGGTACGGTTCACGATGAGTCGCTCGATGTCATCGCCTCGCAGGTCTTCCGAAGGCGGATAGGCGATGACAACACGTTGCTGGGCATCGCTGATGCCAAGGTTCAAGAGGGCTTCGACGAGCAATTTTCTTCGGGCCTCGTTGACGGCCGGATTGATGTGTGGTTCGAGCACGACCGGGAACGGGACTTTCGGAAGTCGTTTCGCGACTTCGCCGACGTGATAGCGCCCGTACGGCCCGAGCGTCGTTCCGCCCTTGTACCACTCATTGCCGTAGAATACGAAGTCCAGGGGTTCGGCCTTGTTCGCCTGGACGGCAATGAATTTGTGGACGAAGGAGCCACGCGGCGCGGCTTGCAGCGCGAGATGGTGGCCTCCATGGCCTCCGAATCCGCACCACCCGGAGTTGCAACCGAACCACGCCTGGGCCGTCGTTGGTAGCATTCCAAGGACTCCACAAGCCAGGATGGCTGCGAACAGCAGAGCCGCGCGCTTCCGAATTTTCGGCCGCCCGACCCGAGTGGACGAGACGTCCGTTGTACCCACCGGACTCGTGACGTCCTTGGGTTTGTATCGATTCATTTTGTGCATGATGATTTGTCCTCTTCGCGAAACAATTCGAGTCGCGAGTGAACCTTGATGCTCATTTCTCGCCACAGGAAAGTTATTGGGCGTGGGATTCGAAGATCGTGCCAAACCGGCGAGTGAGGGTTGAGTTTCCTCGACTCACAAACATCCTTTGGCTTCGGATAATTCGATTCCGAACTTGAGAACGTTGTCTGTTGCTTGGAACGCGAAATTTGTTGTCGTCCGGTTTGTTGGTTCTGGTCTTGCACGGCAGAGCCGTGCGGCCCACGTTCCACGGCAGAGCCGTGGAACGTGGGCAAGACACATACAAGACAAAGTACCCGCGAGGTTGCGTGTCGCCAGAGGAATGGGATGGGTAGCTATATCACAGTCCCACGCCAAAAGGCAAAGCAACAAACCCGCTTACTCTTCACAAGCTCCGTGTCCGGTCGGCCCGACCATGTAGGCTCGTTCCATTCGATAGAACTGCTTGATGCGGTGCCAGTCGGTTCGAATGGGACTTCGGTAATCGACCGGATTGTGGCTCTCAATTCGGCCCCAGAGATAGAACTCGCAGTCATCCGGTTCGAACAAGTCAGCACCGGGCAACGGCGGAACTTCGTGGTGCTCCATCGGTTGGACCAATTCGGGGGTGATCAGCACGACCAACTCTTGCTCGCCCGTGGTGATGCGGCTGAAGCCGGTCAGGTTTGCCAAGATCGGCAAGTCCCCGAACAGTGGAACACGTTTGGCGTCGGCACCGGAGTTGTTTTGGCTCAACCCGGCGATGGCCAACGTTTGACCTTCGCGAAGTTCTACGGTCGTTTGGAAGTTCCGGCTCGAAAGGCTCGGAATGGCAGCCGTCCCAATATTCGTCGTGCCTGCCGCCAGGTCGCGGTTACTCACCGAGGCATTGATGACGAGCCGAACGAGGTCACGATCCGTCAGGAACGGCGTGAAGTTCAGGGCGACGCCATACGGCACGAAACTCACGCCTTGCAAAGCTCCAATGCCGACACCGGTCGTGACCGGCACTGGGAATTCTCCACCGGCTTGGAGGTTCGCCGTTTGGCCATTGAGCGCCATGAGGTTTGTGTCGACCAACGACTTGGCGTAGTTCAAATCACGCAGGGCGCTGATGGCCAGACGGATTCGCCCGTTGTCGATGGCCGTGGGCAGGTTATTGAAGCCGCCGGCCCCGGCCGGGATGCCGGCGATGGGCGGAATCCCAAAAGTGTTTGTCGTGAAGTTGAAGAGACCAAGCCCACCACCAACACCGTTGCCCTGGAACGCCGGAGCGAGTCCACCCGTCGCAATCGCACCCGTGTTGTTGGCAAAGTACGCGATGCCGTCACTGTTCAACAGCGCGAAGTTCATGCCGATGCTTCGAGCCGCCGACCGGCTGACCTCCGCGACGACGACTCGCAACATCACCTGTTGGGGACCTGGCACCCGCAGGCGGTTGATGATGTACGGGGCGCCCGTCGCATCATACCGATCCAATCCCGGGGGCACTAATGTATCGTTCTCCGGATCGCCAGGAACGGGAGCCGTCACGGTCCGGGCGAACGGAATCGTGCGTGTGGGGGGCTTCGTGGACCGTGGGTTCCTGGGGTCCGGGGCATTGTCCCGGATGATGTTCAGGATGTCTCGCCCATCGATCGCGCTGTGGACGTCCCCATCGACGACGACTTTGTCGCCGACGAGCGTGAGGCACACGTTGCAATCCTTGAACTTGGTGTTGATTTCGTCGGCCAATCGGTTGTAGATCATCTGCAGACGTTTTCGTTCTTCCGGATCGGGGAAGACTCGGACATTGTACGTCAACACTGTCTGTTTTGTGATGTCGTCGGGATCACCGAACCATAGCCTGAGTTCTGTCGAACCAACCGACTTGCCCTGGATGAGCAGTTCGCGAGGCGTGACGATGGTGTACCCGGCGACGGCGTCGTTGCCCAGCGCCACACGCAGCGGAGCTTTCTTCAGCCGCAACAATCGAGTACGAGTGACTTCGAGCGTCAAGTTTTGCTCGGCGTCCTGGAACGGACCGACGTACTTGTTGAATTTCTCCTGGACCTTCGGATCGGGCCGAGGTGGCGCTCCGAATGGTCGCATGCCAGGTGGCAATTGCCCGGTTCGAGGAAGCATCTTTGGTGGCGGCAACGTACGCGGAGGCAATGCCGGAACCGGTCCGACTTGGCCAACCGGTCCGACCTGGCCAACCGGCCCGGACGCCGACATCACTCCTGGGGGAGCTTCGACGGGTACGGGATAGTTTGAGGAATCAGGCGGTTCGATTGGATCGTTCGAGGCGGCCCGTGGCACTTGCCCTCTATACGAATTCCGCGAGGGGAGATTCGGGAGCGTGTTGCTCTGATAGCCTTTCACCGTCGGCGACGGAGACCGGAGTGGAGGGAGCTTCAACGGCGGGCTGGAATAGGGTTGTGCTCCGACGAACGGAGTCCCCGTCCACCACAACACGAACAAGCAACCGCACAGCACGAGGCGAGATAGGCTCACCGTTGTCGAGTTGCCTCGTTCCCGCTTGGTGCGTCCTGGCTCCTCGCTACATTTTGCAGTCGCGAGATGTTGTTTCTTGGGCATGAGTCCGCTACCAGTCGGGTCACCCCGCCCGCGGCCTGGGACTGTTCGAGCTGTGTTTCCCATGGTTATCCTTTCCTGGTACCAGCGTTTCTCGGTTTCGCCCATTGCTCGTCCCTCGCACGGGGCGAAACCTCGTCGTGCGGTGTCCGTGTTTCCGGTAAGCGTTGCTCCACGGACCAACCCGCAAACTCGTCGGCTCTGCGTTCCGAACGGTTCGGAACATCCCGACGAGTTTGCGGGTTGGCAATGGCTCTGCTCAAAACTCTCCGGGCCCTCCGCGGCATGCGGGAGTGGCCTTGCGTGAGAGGTGTCGAAGGCGTCAGGTACACAGCCCGGTAACGCCCGATGCGAAGTAATGATATTCATCCCCGATTTAGCTCCTCGCAGCAGACGAACCGTGAACGGCTGCGGCAATCGGTCGATTGCGCTCCCACGGTCTTGTTTGTCCCCAGCTACTGCTTCTTCAACCCAAACATCCGTTTTGACGAAAGACACCCGAAGTCATCGGGAGTCTCGAAGGAACCGCTTCGCAACGCCAAATATTCCGCATTGGCTGCGAAATACCGGTCGTACGAAGGTTGCTTCCAAGACCCACACTTGCGTCGTCCGCAGACCAGTGACCGACGGGATTGGCGAACCACGCTTCAAGCCATGTTCCAGAACAGACGACCCCCGCAGTTCTGGTCCGTTGGGCGTTCTTGGCGCCGTAACCGACTCGTCGTCGGAGCAGACACCAAAGTCACTCTGCGACGCACCCTTTCCGTTCGTCGGAAAAAGCATCCGCAGCGTGCTCGCGTGCCACTGAATTGGGGTTAAAGTGTGGAGGAGGCTTATAGTAGACAGCAAGAATATGTCAATACCGAATCTGAAAGTTTTTCGACAGGTGGTGCTCCTCTGGATTTTGGACTCGGCGGTCGACGTGTTGCACCAACCCGAAGCGGGTGCGAAAGACAAAACTACGAAAGCAGCGTCGAGTCGCCCCACTCCGAAACAAAAAACAAAAACCGGCGTCTTTTCGCGGAGCGAAAGACTACACTAAGAAACTACGACAAACGGCACACGGGAATGGGAATTTATTTTTGTCCGGTTTTTAATGCAGTGGTCGGTGTCTCGGGGACGTGCCACCGAAAAACTCCCAAATCGGACATTCATTTATTTCCCGTTCGGAGTGCCTACTACTTTTTCCAAAACAACGAGACGTGGATCATGCTTCACCGATTTCCGACATTCTGTTCGTCTTGGCTCTTGTTGGTCGTAAGTTCGCTTTTGGTCGAGCCGAACGCAATCGCCACAGCACAAACGAAGAAGGGACTACGAGCCAGCGCGGTCAAGGTCGACATCACGCCGCCGTTGGGCGGTTCGATTGTTGGCGGCTTCCGACCGTATCCGGCGACGAACGTACACGACAGATTGCATGCTCGTTGTCTCGTTCTCGATGACGGCAAAACAAAGTTGGTGTTTGTCGTTTGTGACTTGCTTGGGATCGATCGCCTCGTGAGCGACGACGCACGATCCCTCGTCGAGAAACGACTTCGGATTCCCAAGGCGAACGTACTCATCTCGGCGACGCACACGCACTCGGCGTGTTCGGCCCTCGGAAAAGACGCACGCATCATCAGCGATCAGATGGACGGCTACCAACGCTTCGTCTCACGCGAAATCGTGAAGGCCGTCACGCAAGCCGTCAAGTCCCTTCGGCCCGCCGAAATTGGCTGGGGCAAGGCCAAGGCACCGGAACACGTCTTCAATCGGCGCTGGTATTTGAAGCCGGGAAAGAGGAAGCCAAATCCGTTCGGAAAGATGGACACGGTCCGCATGAATCCACCACGCGGCAAGGACATTTTGCTCAAACCGGCAGGTCCAACCGATCCGGACGTTCCGTTTTTGGCGGTCCGCGAGCCAAATGGCAAGTTCATATCGGTCTTCACGACGTACTCGCTCCACTACGTCGGAGGGGTTGGCCGAGGCGACATTTCGGCGGACTATTTCGCAATGTATTGCGAGGAACTCGCCCGATTCTTGAAGGCCGACAAAGAAAAATCCAAATTCGTGGCTCTCATGGCCAACGGCACGAGTGGCGACATCAACAACATCAATTTCCGCAATCCTCGTCCTCGCAAGAAGCCCTATGAACAGATGAAGCACGTCGCCCACGAAGTCGCTCGCAAAGTCCACAAGTCGATGGCCAGGGTCAAGTACCGCAGCGACGTGACGCTTGGGGCGAGGTATCGCGAACTCGCCATCACCACACGGAAGGCCGACGCGGTCAAGCTCCTCTCGTGGGCGAAGAAAAAACTCGCCAACATGCCCAAGGAACCCAAACGTCTCGACCTCTCGTACGTCTACGCCAAGCGAACGCTCCGGATGGCAAAGCATCCCGAGAAACTGAAGATGCCACTGCAAGCCTTTCGGATTGGAGATGTCGGGATCGCGGCAATGCCTTGCGAAGTGTTCTGCGAAATCGGCCTGGAGTTCAAGAAACGCAGCCCGTTGCAACCAGCTTGGATGGTCTCCCTCGCACATGGTTATTACGGTTATCTCCCCACACCCCGGCATCATAAACTCGGCGGATACGAAACCTGGCTCGGGACGAATCGGCTGGAGCCCCGAGCATCGGAGAAGATGTTGAGCGACTTGTTGCGAATGGTGAAAGAATTCAAGGGGAATGGGGAATAGGGAACAGGGAAGAGAAAGACAAGGTGTGCCGTCGTCGCTGCACTCCTTGCCCCACCCTACAAAAATGCAACACTCTGAACTCAACGGTCCGACGGTTTCACATGTTCTGTCGCTTCGGTGATAGGACGGAACAACTCCATCACGGGTTTCGGACCGAGTCCCACGAACACCAACGCCAGGATCGCCAGGAGGCTCCAACGAACCTTTGCCGCATCTTGATGATATCGCGATGCGGCGCGAGGATTCCGAAGTACACCCTCCAAGAAATCGACACGCTGGGCAATGCTCCCGTGTCGCCAAGTCCAGCGAGTCCGGCGCATCCCATTCAAGATCGCCACCTGTTCGAGCGCCGAGAGGAAAGCCGGAAAGGATACTTTTTGGCACGCGTAAAGGTCGGCCTGCCGTTCGCACATCCGCGACAGCCAACCAAAGACTACGAAGACGTAGCCAAGAAGCATCACGCCTAACGCAATCACGAGTCCCCTCCGCTTCGCCGAGAGCCAATATTCCGACCACGGAAGGTTGTCGTGCGCGAATGCTTCGAGTTGTTTCTCTGGAAGGATGTGTTCGAAGGCACTCAACAACCTGCCACCCAACGCACTCAGGACCAACAGACTGCCGAGCAGAAAGACCATGTAGAAGATCATGTGGCGATATTTTACGTGGCCAATCTCGTGGGCGAAAACGGCCTCGACTTCGATCGGCTCCATGTTGTCCATCAACCGATCCGTGAGAATGACGTATCGAAAGAACGGGAGTGGTCCCGTTAAGAGGGCCGTCCCAATATTGTTGTGGGTGTGCCAAACGAGGATGTTTGCAAACCGAAAGTTGAGCCGACGGGCTCGCTCTTCCAATCGGTCTCGAAGTTCTCCGGGCGGCAACGGCTTCAAGTTCAAGAGAATGCGGAGCAACATGCCCTGCCCGACGAACAGGCCGGCGAGCAAGCTTCCAGTCATCACAGGCGTGAGATAGGCATTCTCGCGTAGACCAGGGATGAACGCCAAACACAGTTGTTGGGCCAGCAGCAAGACCATCGGCGGCGCGGCGAGCATCAGACTTTGCCGAGCTTGCAAACCCACATACGTCCATCGCCCCGTTGGGGGCTCGCGGTCGTCAGGCCCGACGACGTTTTGCAGAGTTACCTCGACGTCATAAAAACGTCCCCACGACAAAAACAGACTCGTCCAAAATGGCAGCAACATCAACAACTCGGCACCGGGGATGGCCCAGTTCTGGACCGTCCAGAAATCCTTGACCGTGCGACCCCACCCACCGAGATAGAGAATGCCCAAATACATGCCGACCAAAACGAAGGTGTGGAATCGCCGAAACCGGAGGTAACGCCGCAAGATCAAGTCGCTTTGGAGCGGTTCCTTCCGCAACTTTCGACAAAACCGCTGGACACCCACGCTGGCCAACAAAAGGAGAATGCCAACGCTCGCACACGCCAACAGCACGCTCCCCCAACGGGGTAGCCAGCTCGGTGGCTCGGGCAATTGTTCCGGCATGCATGTCAGCGCTAACACCAACAACACCAGGTACGGCATGTCGTCCACTTCTCCGTAATGAATCTGCGAATCCGTTTGCGTCTATTATTCTATCACGAGCGAAAGTACCGCCCGAAGGCCGTTTCCCGAGAACCGACCGCACGAGCAGACGGTTGCGACCCCTGGTGGATTGACATACCATAGTCACAGTTCATCAGGCGCCATCTTTGACGGTCTCGTAACGAGGTAGCAACTTTATGCTTTGGTTCTACAGAGGGTTGGGGGCAATCTTCACGTGTTCCCTTTTGGTCTCGGCGACAGAGGCCCAAACGGCAGGATATTATCGTCAACCGACAATATACAAGGATACCATCATATTTGTTTCCGAGGGAGACCTTTGGAAAACGACGACCAAGGGCGGCCAGGCCATCCGCTTGACGACGCACGCCGGCGAAGAAGCACTGCCGGCCATCTCGCCCGATGGAAAGACCCTTGCGTTCACGGCCAGTTACGAAGGTCCCACCGAAGTCTACACCATGCCCGTCCGCGGTGGACAACCACGACGCTGGACGTACCACGGTTCCCGCATCACGTTCGTCGGTTGGACGCCCGACGGAAAGGTCATGTACGGCACGCGAAAATACTCTACTCTCCCAAGCACGCAGCTCGTCACTCTCGACGTTGGGAACAAAAAGCAACCCGGCAAACGAGCATTCGTTCCGCTCGCCCAGGCTTCTGATGGCGTGTACGATCCGAGTGGTAAAACCCTCTTCTTCACGCGGTTACCGTTCCAGGGCAGCCACACCAAACGATACAAGGGCGGCACCGTCCAGAATCTTTGGCGGTTCACGAAGGGGACGAAAGAAGCCGTTGCGTTGACGTCCGACTACGCCGGGACGAGCCGTCGTCCGATGTGGTGGAAAGGGCGCGTTTATTTCGCAAGTGATCGCGATGGCATCATGAACGTCTGGTCGATGACGGCAAACGGGAAAGACGTGCGACAACACACAAAGCACACCAAGTGGGATGTCGCCATGCCGGCGCTCTCGGATGGCAAGATCGTTTACCAGTATGGGGCCGACCTGTATCTCCACGACGTCCGCGGCAAATGGTCCAAGAAAATCCCGATCACGCTCAGCTCCGACTTCGACCAACTCCGCGAACGTTGGGTCAAGAAGCCCACGAGTTATCTCACCTCTGCCCACATCGGCCCAAAGGGAAATCGAGTTGTGTTGACGGCCCGCGGTCAAGTGTTTGTGGCTCCCGTCGACCAGGGACGATTCGTCCAGGCAAGCCACAAGAATGGCGTACGACACCGCAACGCCGTCTTCATGCCCGACGGCAAGTCACTCATCAGTCTTTCGGACAGGTCGGGCGAGGTCGAACTTTGGAAGCTCCCGGCCAACGGCGTTGGCGAGCCGAAACAACTCACGAAAGATAGTCGCGTCCTCAAGTGGGGGGCTTTTCCGTCCCCCGATGGAAAGTGGATTGCCTCTACCAATAAGGACCAGGAACTCTGGCTCTACGACGGCAAAACGGGCAAACACAAACGGATTGATTACTGCCCCGTGGACAACATCGACGACCTGAGTTGGTCGCCCGATAGCAAATGGCTCGCGTACGTTTTTTATGGCGAGAATTTGTTCCGCCGCATCAAGCTCTTTTCCGTCGCGGACAAGAAATCGTTCTTCGTCACGACCGACCGCTACGGCAGCTACAGCCCGGCATGGTCTCCGGATGGAAAATGGCTCTACTTCTTGTCGGACCGGAACTTGAAGACCCTCGTCGGAAGTCCTTGGGGTCCCTATCAACCCGAGCCCTTCCTCGATAGGCGATCGAAGGTCTATCAACTGGCCCTGCGTGAAGGACTGCGATCTCCATTTGCGCCGGACGATGAACTGCATTCGGACGAGGAAGGCAAGGACAAGAAGAAAAGTGACAAAGGAAAGAAGGACGAGAAGAAAGGCGACAAGGGAAAGAAGGACGAGAAGAAAGACTCCAAGACAAACGTCAAGATCGAGCGAGAAGGTCTGGTCACGCGTCTTCGAGAACTCCCGATACCTCCGGGGAATTACAACAACCTGACCACGAATAAGAGCGCGTTGTTCTGGACATCGCAGGCGACCGACAAAAAGAACACCGACCTCGTCGGCGTCACCATCGCCCGCAAGGACGTCAAGACGCAGACGATCGTGAGCGGCATCAAGGGCTATGAGATGTCTCAGGACGGCAAGAAACTTCTCGTGCGAAAAGGAACCGATCTCTACGTGATTCACGCGGCTCCGAAAGCCGCAACTCTGACCAAGGCGAAGGTCGATCATTCGGCGTGTCAGCTTTCCGTCATTCCTCGTAACGAGTGGCGACTGATGTTCATTGAGGCATGGCGGCTGGAGCGAGATTATTTCTACGACCGAAGTCTCCACAGCGTCGACTGGGGCGCGATGCTCAAGAAATATCTTCCACTCGTGGATCGAGTCCGCAGCCGCACGGAATTGTCAGACGTCGTCGCGCAGATGGTTTCGGAGCTTGGCGCGTTGCACATTTTTGTACGCGGCGGTGACACTCGAAAAGGCAAGGACGACGTCCAGCCGAGTTCCCTCGGCGCTCTGCTCGAACGCGACCAAGCTGCGGGAGGTTATCGCGTCGTCCACGTTTACGAGTCCGACCCCGACGAACCGAAGCGTCGAAGTCCGCTCGCCCGACCGGGCGTCAACGTCCGCGAGGGAGACACCATCACGATGGTCGATGGCGTGAAGACGCTGAGTGTTGCGGGCCTCGGAAAACTGCTGCGAGGTAAGGCTGGCGAGCAAGTCCTTCTCGGCATCAAAACTGGCCAGGGAAAATCGCGAAAGGTCATCGTTCGCCCCATCAGTCTCACGAGCGAAGCCGACCTACGTTATCACCAATGGGATTAAACTCGTCGACTCGCGGTCGAGAAGAAAGGCAAGGGGAAAATGGGCTACGTCCACCTGCGGGCCATGGGCGGGCGGAACTTCACCGAATGGGCGAAGGACTACTACCCCGTTTTTACTCGGCAAGGTTTGATCATCGACGTCCGCAACAACCGCGGCGGGAACATCGATAGTTGGATTCTCAACCGTCTGATTCGAAAGGCGTGGTTCTATTGGAACCAACGAAAGGGAAAAGCCGCACTCTGGAACATGCAGTACGCGTTTCGAGGACACATCGTCGTGTTGTGCAACGAGTACACCGCGTCGGATGGGGAGGCATTTACCGAAGGAATCAAACGTCTCAAACTCGGGAAGGTCATCGGGACGCGAACCTGGGGCGGCGAAATCTGGCTGTCGGCGAACAACTTTCTTGTGGACAAGGGAATTGCGACGGCTGCCGAGTACGGCGTTTATGGACCCGAAGGCGTTTGGCTCATCGAAGGGCACGGCGTCGAACCCGACATCAGGGTCGACAACTTACCCCACGCCACGTTCGAAGGCCGCGACGCCCAACTCGAAGCCGCCATCAAATATCTTCGGAAAAAGATCCAGGAAGATCCTGTTCCCGTGCCGCCCGTTCCGAAGTTCCCGAACAAACGAATTTCACCCGAACGCAGGAAAGGAGTCGAGAGACAACGCAAGGAACAGGGAATAGGGAATAGGGAACAGAAAGACAAAAGACGGAATCTTCCGCGAAGGCGCGAGTTGGATAAATAAGTGTCGGGTTTTGGAGTGTCGTCTTTCGCTCCTTTGAGAGAACACCTTTGTGGTGTTCTTTCCAATCCGAGGCGGCAAATGCGCACACAAAAATCACAAAAATACCTCGCCCTGATTTTTGCGCTTTTTGTGTACGTGTTTTGGGAGTTCAAGTCGCATTTTCGAAAGGACGTTTTCAAGTGGAAGGTAGAAAATGAGAACACAAAACTCACAAAACCCCCGACACAGAGGTCTTGAGGGTTTTGAGTATACTTTTCCGACCTCCGCTTCCAAAAACACATCGAAGCGAGGCAGAGCCGGACAGAATCAAGACACGCAACACAGACAACAATACATTTCGCGTGCCCCGCGAAAGAACGCCAGTCTTCTGCGCCTTTTCGCGGGTGCGGTCGGATAAACAAGTGTCGCAAACGCGAGGGAGGTCTTGATCGGTGGCACTTCCTCGCGTTTCACCCGTGTGACAAAGACCAAACTCCAAAATTTGGAGACACGCCACCACAATCTCAAATTGCGCAGACACGAATCCACAGGTTTGTTACACATCCGTGTGTGGTGGAAACGTCTGCATGTTTCTGCGCACAGGAACGATGCAAGAAACACGGAAGATCGACCCGAGGTTTGCTTGGGCGAGTTTCGAACTCGCGGCGAAAACCAACAGGGCGGGAACGACCAGGAGGCGCTTATGTTTGGTAAACGGGATTGGATGACTGTTGGCATGATAGGTATTGCCCAGATTGGTCTGATCTTGTGCTACTGGGCAGTGCAGCCGGGAAATTATTCCCCGGAACTCGCCGATGCCCACGTAAAAGTGACTCCATCTGCTCACACGGGTGCGGACCTCAAGCCGCCACCAGAAGCCAAGCCCGTCCGAAAGCAGAAGAGCGTTCCAACAAACCGAACATCGAGCCAACGAACTTCTAACGGCCTCGTGACCATGAAGTACGAGGGAGAACAACCGGGCGGAATCAAACTGGTGTCCAGGGAAGAACGGGCGAACTCGACGAACAACGAACCGCGAGCATTACCTCCTAGCGTGCTCCCGCCTATCGATGGAAATCGAACGGCAATGAAACGCAAGCCGGAAACAAGTCGAAAGAAACCGATCCAGCAAACGAAGGTGGTCGAGAATCCAATACCAGAACCAGAACCGGCGTTGCCTCCGGGACCAGGTTTTAAACTTCCGGCCTCGGGTGGGTCGCATCCTCCTTCTCCGCCTGAGGTAAAGTCTCCGGGCTCAGGACCAAAGCCCGAGTCACCGGAAGTCATCCCGCCACCATCAGCGAAGAATACTCCGTCGATTCCGAATCCAGAAGATCCGGGGAGGAAGGCGTTGCCACGAGGAGGACCGACAATGCGAACGGCCCCTGAGACCAAGTCGAAGCGAGCTGCCGGGGCTTCCCAGGAAGTTCGCGGGCCTGGGATCCCGTTGCCCCCAGATAGTCCCCAGCCAGGACCGACCGACCCTGGCATTCCGCCCCCATCGCCCGACGAACCTCGGGTTAAAATCACCAAGCCAAAAGACCTCATCCCTGATCTGCAGAGGCCGCCAACAACATCGCCACCACCACCGGTGTCGAGCCCCGTGGGAAGACCAAAAGAGAAACAGAGCCACGAGGCGGTCGCCTTTCCACCCCGCAAATTGCCGATGGCACCAGAAGTTCCCGCTCCATCCCTGTTTCCGGAAGGCAAGAAACAAGACCCGAAGCAGCCCCGCTTCAAAGCACCAAGCGACCCAAAGGAGTCGGAGGGAAGAAAAATCCCCAGCTTTGAGGAAGTCCCCGTCCCACCCGTGACGCTTCCTCAAAAGACCAAGGAACCTGCTCCTCTGGCATTTCCTATGCCCGAGCCACCGCGGGACGGGAAATCAACAGGGCCAAATTCGACGATCAACATTCCCGGAGTAAAGCCCTCGCCTTCGCCAATTCCGATGCCCAAAACACCAGTGGAGAAAGTCGAACAGCCAATGCCCAAAAGTGCAGAACCACCAGTTCCCGTCTTTGTGAGTCGTGTGCCAGCGGAATTGCCCAAGAAAGTAAGAAAGCAAGATCTTTCTCCTTGGAAACTACAACTCAAAATCGTTCAGGGGCGCAGCGTCTTGACGGCCCGGACGGATACTGGTGCCGAATTCCTGATTCGGTGCGATCACCTGGCCGTGAAGCGACCGAACGGTGACATCTCGGCCAAAGGGAATGTGCAGATTGTGTTCCACAAGACTGAGGCTCACGCAGATGAATTGCACATCTCGTGGCAGAACGCCCGGGTTGACCTCAAAGGGAACGTTCGAATGCGCTCACCTCTGAGTGGGCCACTGACCTTCAACACGGACCAGATTTCCTTGCGGTTGGATCAAAATGGACTCGCGGCGAAGAAGTAGACAATTGGCACCGAGTTCCGGGAAAGGCGATATGATAAGCTCAGAGTTTTGACTCTGAGCTTTTTTTGTTTTTGTGTCGGTTTTGGAATCGTGTGATTCGTGGGACAGGTTGTTGACCTGTCCAAGATATTAGAGCGGTTCCCGCTTGCGTTGGGGACAATTCAAAGTCCCTCGCCCCGCTTGCGGGGAGAGGGATT